>NZ_WTLC01000004.1:180491-182892 GCF_011378875.1 Pseudoalteromonas sp. Z9A5 | reverse complement strand
GCCATACACGCTAAGCCTAATAATGGTATGGGCATATAAAAACGAGGTTGTTGATATCCTTTGTCACAATGACGTTCATGATAGTTCCAGTATTCAGTCAATGCGCTTGCTAATGCCTCACTTGGATCCTTCGGTGCTTCTTTATCTTTAAGCATAAAGGCAATGATAAAATCAAATTTTGCTCCCGAGCCATACTCGACCCAAGGGTGCTTTTTTTCATCACTTGTTATTTCTTTACCTGCATTTGTTAAATGCATCATGAATGTTTCGAATTGCTCACGGCGGTGAATACACTGTATTAACTCCACTAATAAATACTCAGCTTCAAGGCTTTTAGTAGAGCACTGGCGCATTAGTGATACAGGAAATTGTACTAAACTGTCCATAACGGCTTTATCTCGTACTATTGCTGCGCAAAAAAAGGCTTCTTGCCAGCGAATGGCACTCAAAAACCCACCTTCACATAACAAACCTTTGCCGTTGTAGGTGGCATCTAATATATCGTCAATCACAATACGCTGCTCTATTTCAGGCTCTCGACCTAGCCTAAAAATAGCCTCACCTGCTTTTGCCGCAAGCTTTAATGCGGTTATTGATTTTTGCTTGTTTTCCTCGGTTAAATCAAACGACCACCATTGGCAGATTGTAATTGCATCTCCCAATAAATAAATTAAATTATCTCTTTTTATAGGTAAGCATTCAATCGAGTGATTATAATCATCTTCAAAACTTTCAATATTATCTTCAAGTTCTATAGATTCATAATCACGTGTTATGGTTATCATATTTATTCCTTTAAATTAAATCTGTTTAGTTGATGGTTTTGGGTACTGAGGCAAAACTATAAATAGTCGCCATCAATATAAAACTGCGGGATAAAATCTGATTGTACGTTTACTTCTTTACCAAGGTCTTTTGCCATACACGCTAAACCTAGTAAGACAATTGGCATGTAAAAATTAGGTTGTTGGTATCCTTCTAAATCACGATAGCGCTCACAGTAATCCCAGCTATCAGTTAATGCATTTGCTAATGCCGTACTCGGGGTGACCTCTCCATCCATCATAAAGGCAAGAATAAAGCCTGTTTTTCCACCGGTGCAATAGTTAACCCACATGTCTGTTGCGCTTTCTTTATCCAACTCTGCTAACGCCGTGCGAAGAACCTCTAAACATTCATCACGAGGTATTCGACGGTGAATTGTTTGAATTAATTCAACAAGTGCATACTCGGCTTCACTGTTTGTGGTAGAGCACTGGCGCATTACAGATACAGGGAACTTCGCTAAACTGTCCATCGCATCTTGGTCACGGACAATTGCCGCACAAAAAAAGGCTTTTTGCCAATCTGCCCCAGATAAAAATCCACCTTCCCACAACATCCCTTTGCCGTTGTAGGTGGCATCTAATATATCGTCAATCACGATACGCTGCTCTTTTTCAGGCTCTCGACCTAGCCTAAAAAAAGCTTCACCGGCTTTTGCAGCAAGCTTTAATGCGGTTATTGATTTTTGCTTGTTTTCATCCGTTAAATCAAACGACCACCATTGGCAGATTGTGATTGCATCGCCAAAAAAACTTATTAAATTATCTCGTTTAATTGGTAAACTTTTGAGTGAATGATTATACATCCGCTCAAATCGTTCGATATTGTCTTCAAGTTCTATGCTCTCATACTCACGTGTTATGTTTATCATGGTTATTCCTTTAAATTGTGTCGGTTTATGGGGCGGTTTGGGTGAAATTACAGGTAATCGCCATCAATATAAAACTGCGGGATAAAGTCTGATCGCACGTTTACTTCTTTACCAAGGTCTTTTGCCATACACGCTAAACCTAATAACGGGATAGGCATATAAAAATCAGTTTGTTGGTAACCTTTATCTAAGAATCGCTCATGGTACTCCCAGCTATCATTCAATGCATCTGCTAATGCCGTACTTGGACTGCCTTTTTCTTTCATTATAAAGGTAAGAATAAAGTCAGTTTTTCCGTTGGTGCAATAGCTGACCCACGGGTCTTTGGTTTCTAATTTAACCTCTTCTAACGCTTTACCTAGTAAAGCTAAACCCTCATCATTTGATACTCGGCGGTGTATACCTTGGATTAATTCAACAAGTGCGTACTCGGCTTCACTGCTTGTGGTCGAGCACTGACGCATTACAGACACAGGAAACTTCACTAAACTATCCATCGCTGCTTGGTCACGGACAATTGCCGCACAAAAAAAGGCTTGTTGCCAACGACCTGCATGCAAAAACCCACCTTCCCACAACATACCTTTGCCGTTGTAGGTAGCGTCTAATATGTCGTCAATCACGATACGCTGCTCTTTTTCAGGCTCTCGCCCCAGCCTAAAAATTGCCTCACCTGCTTTTGCCGCAAGCTTTAGTGCTGTTATG
>NZ_WTLC01000004.1:0-180481 GCF_011378875.1 Pseudoalteromonas sp. Z9A5 | reverse complement strand
TAAACTGTCCATAACGGCTTTATCTCGTACTATTGCTGCGCAAAAAAAGGCTTCTTGCCAGCGAATGGCACTCAAAAACCCACCTTCACATAACATCCCTTTGCCGTTGTAGGTGGCATCTAATATGTCGTCAATCACGATACGCTGCTCTTTTTCAGGCTCTCGACCTAGCCTAAAAATAGCCTCACCGGCTTTGGCGGCAAGCTTTAATGCGGTTATTGATTTTTGCTTGTTTTCCTCGGTTAAATCAAACGACCACCACTGACAGATTTTTATTGCACTGCCAAAAAAACTTATTAAATTATCTCTTTTAATGTGCAATTTTTGACTTACTCTGTTATATCTTCTTTCAAAACGTTTGATATTATCTTCAAGCTCTACAGACTCGTAATCACGCTTTATGTTTATCATGGTTATTCCTTTAAATTATGTCGGTTTTTGGGGCGTTTTGGGTGAAATTAAAGGTAATCGCCATCAATATAAAACTGTGGAATAAAATCTGATTGCACGTTTAATTCGTTACCATAATCTTTTGCCATGCATGCTAAACCGAGCAAATTAATTGGCATATAATAGTGAGGTTGCTCATACCCTTCTAAATCACGATAACGCTCACAATATTCCCAGCTATCAGTTAATGCATTTGCTAATGCCGTACTCGGGGTAACCTCTCCTTTCATCATAAAGGCAAATACAAAATTTGTTTTACCACCAGTGCAATAGTTAACCCACGGGTCTGTGGTATCTAATTTAACCTCTTCTAGCGCTTTGCCTAGTAAAGCTAAACCTTCATCATTTGATACTCGACGTTGTATACCTTGGATTAATTCAACAAGTACATACTCGGCTTCACTGTTTGTGGTAGAGCTCTGACGCATTACAGACACAGGAAACTTCACTAAACTATCCATCGCTGCTTGGTCACGGACAATTGCCGCACAAAAAAAGGCTTCTTGCCAACTAACGGCATCCAAAAAACCACCTTCCCACAACATACCTTTGCCGTTGTAGGTGGCATCTAATATATCGTCAATCACAATACGCTGCTCTTTTTCAGGCTCTCGACCTAGCCTAAAAACAGCCTCACCTGCTTTTGCAGCAAGCTTTAATGCTTTTATAGATTTTTGCTTGTTTTCATCGGTTAAGTCAAACGACCACCATTGGCAAATTGTGATTGCATTGCTTAATAACGAAATTAAATTATCTCTACGTACACTCATGAATTTTATATTTTTATTATAAGTACTTTCAAAACGATCAACAATTCTATTTAGCCCCAAGGGCTTATACTCACGTACGATGTTTGTCATGTTTATTCCTTTAAAATTTTAAAATATCAAAGCGTTTTACTTTAATAGTCGCGCGTTTTTATAGTATCAAACTTGTTATTCTAAATTAATACTAGGGCGTGTTGATCTTTGTGGATTGAAATTTGTTCAATCTAGGGGCGATTTAATCGCGGCGCGAGGTTTGTAACCTAGTGGGCTCGATAACTGCTCCTGCGTTATTCTACTGACTTACATCCATGTAAGAATAAGTAAAAACCGAGCAACAAAGAGTCAATCGTCCCTAGAAAGAACCCAAAGGGCAGCGCATGTTTGGTCTTTATGCTGCGTTATCGCCTATTTATGGGGAATAACCACACTTCATAGGCTCTGCCTTGCCTAAAAACCAAGCACACTGCTGTAAATTCAACCACCAAAGTTCAACACGCCCTCATGTATCAATTGGAGTTTATTACTATTTAACCTTTAGCTTGTAATTTATCATTCGCGATTTATATTCGTATACCTACTTTGTTAGATTAACTTAGGGTTAGCTCTATTTTTGTTTTATGTTTAATTAGGTTGATAAGGGCAGAGTTATTTTATTACTTAAATACATTATTTGTTGCTAATAAACATGCTTTATATTCAAGCTTTGTCTGCTCTTTTTTATACCGATAAACCTTAAACATCCGTCAATTTTGAATATTTAAGGTACAAACCCTGTTATGAACTAGTCTTGAAAGCTGTTTTTTGGTATAACTCCCCCATTAGTAACACATGTCATACCACTTTAAGAGAACATACTATGTCTTACGCACATATCACTGGTTGGGGTAAATGCATTCCACCAGCAAGCATTAGCAACGATGAAATTAGCGAAATAGTAAATACTAACGACGAGTGGATAACCTCGCGTACCGGCATCAAATCTCGTCGAGTGAGCCACGTAAGTACCGCCGAATTAGCTACAGTTGCCGCAAAACACGCTATTGCGTGTGCAGGTGTTGACCCTAAAGATATCGATTTGGTGATATTAGCAACCTGTACTCCCTCTACTGTAGTGGCAAATACGGCATCACAGGTGCAAAAAAACATTGGCGCAACCGGCGCTGCGGCTATGGATACTAACGCGGCATGTTCGGGCTTTTTATATGCACTGCAAGCTGCTACGGCACAAATTCAAGCGGGTATGATCAAAAAAGCAGTGGTAATTGCTGCCGAACGCATGACCTGGTACGTAAACTGGGCACGTCGCGATAGCGCTGTTTTATTTGGTGACGGTGCAGGTGCAGTCGTACTTGAAGCTGCAGACACACCAGCAGGTTTACTTGCAAGTAAAACCGGTTGCGACAGTGAAGATCGCGATATTTTGCACATCACTAACTTTGGTAGCAATTTAAATAAGTATGAGCCAATAGGTCCTTCTGATTTATTATTTGAAGGTCGTGAAATTTTCAAACGTGCAGTAAAAGGCATGAGCGAAGCGTGCGACGATGTACTAAAACAAGCCGATTTGAGCCTTGATGATATTAATGTACTTGTGCCGCATCAGGCTAACTTACGTATTATTCAGGCTATTCAGCATCGCTTAAAAGTACCTGACGAAAAGGTAATGGTTAACATTGGTGAATATGGTAATACCTCTGCGGCAACAATTGCTATTGCGTTATGTGAAGCGGTTGAACAAGGGTTAATTAAGCCGCATTCAAACATTATGTCTGCTGCATTTGGTGCAGGTCTTACGTGGGCTGCAAGTTACATAAAATGGGGCGAACGTGTAACGCCTATTAGTGTAAGTGATGCAGCGTTACCCTCGTGTGATAAAACAGGTTTAGAGCTTGTTGCACCAGCGGTTAAAGCATGTAAAGAAGCAGAGCCAAGCTAAGCTTAATAATTTATAAGCACAAATAAAACGCACTTAATAAGTGCGTTTTTGCTTTTAGGGAATTGAATTTGAAACTTTTAGGTATTCATCACACTGCTATTATTTGCAGTAACTATGCACGTTCTAAACATTTTTATAGCAATGTACTTAAACTTAACGTTATTAATGAGCATTTTAGGGCAGAACGTAATTCTTATAAATTAGATTTAGTTATGCCCGATGGCAGCCAAATTGAGTTGTTTTCGTTTGATGATGCACCAGCAAGACCAAGCTATCCCGAAGCCCAAGGATTAAGGCATTTAGCGTTTAAAGTAGCTAATATACAGAGTGCAAAAGCATATTTAGAGTCGTGTAATGTAAACGTTGAGGATATTAGGGTAGATGAAATAACCGGCAAAAAGTTTACCTTTTTTGCCGATCCAGACAATTTACCACTTGAGCTATACGAGGTTTAAAGTTCATAAGCTCAAGTGTTTGCTATTGATTAAAAAACTTACTTATTAAAACGGTTTTGTAGGTAAGTAAACACTGCACGAATACCTAATGCTTCGCCGCCTGTTGGGCGACCAGGTAAAGCACGTAAGTTCCATGCCATTACATCAAAATGTACCCACGGTGTTGTTGGTTCAACAAATTCTTTTAAGTAAAGCGCCGCAGTAATAGCACCACCAAACGGTGTGCTTGCACAGTTTGCCATATCGGCTACATCACTTTTTAATAAGCTTTTGTATTGCTCAAACAACGGAAGTTGCCAAACAGGGTCGTGTACACTTAAACCTGAATCAATAATACCGTTCGCTACGTCGCGCTCTGTTGAGAAAAAGCCCGGAAGTTCAGTGCCTAGCGCAACACGACATGCACCCGTAAGGGTCGCAAAATCAATAATAAGTTCAGGATTATCGTTTTGTGCTTCACTTAGCGCATCACATAATACTAAACGGCCTTCCGCGTCGGTATTATCAATTTCGACCATAATACCTTTGCGTGTTTTAATTACATCACCTGGGCGAAATGCATTACGCGATACGGCGTTTTCAACTGCAGGTACAAGCACGCGTAATCTAATTGGCAAATTAGCTGCCATAATAAGTTGTGCTAGTGCAATAACATGCGCGGCGCCGCCCATGTCTTTTTTCATGTTACGCATACCAGAGCTTGGTTTTAAATCAAGTCCGCCTGAGTCAAAACATACGCCCTTGCCTACTAGCGTAATTAATGGAGCGTCTGCTGCGCCCCATTTTAAATCAAGTAAACGTGGTTTGTTTTCACTTGCACGACCTACCATATGAATAGTGGGGTAGTTTTGCTCTAGTAACTCATCACCAATCCACTGCGAAAATTCACCGTTGTAAGTTGCCGCTAAATCTTCCATCACTTGTGATAAGTGTTGCGGCATCATATCAACCGCAGGCGTGTTAACTAAATCACGCGCAAGTGTAATTGCATCTGCTTGTTGGCTAATGCGTTCAAACAGCGCTTTGTCGTTAATTGCCAATTGCGCTTTTGCTGTTGGCTTTTCTTTGTATTCACTAAACTCGTAACCACCAAGCACAAACCCTAGCGCAACCTGCTCTACAAAAGCACTGTCGCCTTGAATTTGATAAGTACCGATAGGAAGTGTATTTGCTAAATTACCCGCAGCCCAAAAGTCATCGCTACTTTGCATTAAGCAAAAAACGTGGCTTATCTCGCCAGTTTTAGCATCAGGAATAAGCGCTAAGCCTGTTTTTTCAAAGCCTGTGTTGTTTAACCAGTTTTGTATAAATGCAGGTTGCTGAGTTTGCCAGTCGGATAATTCGTTTTTTAAAATAAATGATAAAGGAATACCAGAAGAAGTATGACGAAGTAATGCACTCATTAAATAGCTCGTATAATATAAAAATGGTACCTAGGAGCATATCAATAAGCACACTTAAAAGGTATCGCTAATTTAGAGAGATTTTAGGTTACTTTTGCAGCGGTTTTTTGTGAGTTTGCTTTTGATTTTCTTGCGCTATTTCTTTATCAATGTCTTTAATTGACTTGTTCATGCTAAACGAGCTTGGCAGCACGTCAACCCCAGCTAAACGCCCTAATTTAACAACTAAGGGTATGGTAAGCGGAGCAAAGGGTAAAACTGCAAATACGCCTAGTCCTAATCCTTTTAAAATATCAACAAACTGCTCGTTTGCTCTTTTTAGCTCTGCCTTATTAGTTTGCCCTTGCGTGTAGCGTCTATAAATAGACAGCATTTCTATGGTTTCTTTTTTTTCTTGCGCTAGGGCAATTTTAAGCGCCACCATAGCACGACGAAAACGCAGCTGTTGGCGCTTTTTACTAATTTTAACGACCCGCCATGGTGCACGGTGAATAACTTTATATAATTGCATAACTTGCATTTTCACACACAGAGCTTAGTTAACAAAGAATAATTTACTTGCTAGTGCAGTTACTTTACTCTTTGCACCAATTTAGTACTTATAAACGATTTAACATGCAACCAACACCAAACGCTATAATAACTAAACCAGAGCGCCCTAACTCTGATGAATGTTGTGGCGGAGGTAGCTGCTCACCCTGTGTATGGGACGAATACAAACAAAAATTAGCGTTATGGAAAACAACACAACTACCCTCTAAAACACTCAATGAAAATACAAAATAGCAACATTTAAAACCTAATTTTTGCATTAAATGACCTCCCTGTATTCATTTTGCACTTATTTTTTTCAATTATGCCAAGCCAACGCACCATTGTTGCACTTTTGTTTCACTTACACCTTTTTGTTACCAAATAGTTAATTAACGATTGCTCTCCTTGTTTTTTATGTATAGGCTGTAAATAGGAACTCACAAAAAGTAAGCTTAATTGATTAGGCATTTTGAAGAAGCAACAATTATTTTTTCAATACTTACGTGAAAAGTTTACTAAATTTAAAATAAGCGATATGTAAATATAACGTCGCAACATAAAAATTATTCTAACTGGGGAAAATTAGGATGAAACTTAAAAATAGAGTGCTAAATCAAGCAATTAAATTTGCTTTAGCTACAACCACTGTAGGGTTGTTTATTTCAGGTTCTGCTATTGCAGCAGATGAGCAAGCACAAGTTAAAGTTAATAAAAACTTAGAAAAAATTGCCGTAGTAGGCACGCGTTCGGCTCCTCGTTCAATTGGTGATTCACCGGTTCCTATTGATATTATTGGCGGCGAAGAATTAGAACGCTCGGGCAACACCGACATGCTTGAGCTATTAAAAGGTGCGGTTCCTTCGTTTAACGTTCACCAAAACCCTATTAGCGATGCGGCTTCTCTTGTTCGCCCAGCTAACTTACGTGGTTTACCATCAGACAGCACATTGGTTCTTTTAAACGGCAAACGTCGTCACCGTGCATCTGTAATCGCATTTTTAGGCGGTGGTATTAACGATGGTGCACAGGGCTCTGACATTTCGGTTATTCCTAGTATTGCTATTAAACAAGTAGAAGTACTTCGTGATGGTGCTGCTGCACAATACGGTTCTGATGCGATTGCGGGTGTAATGAACTTTCAATTAAAAGACGCATCTGAAGGCGGTAAATTAGAAGTTCGCCACGGCCAATTTTACGAAGGTGACGGCGACACAACACAAGTTTCGGGTAACGTGGGTTTACCATTTACCGACAATGGTTTTGCTAACTTAAGTTTTCAATATAAAACAGCCGATGCAACAAGCCGCTCAGTTCAACGTCAAGATGCTGCAGACTTAATTACTGCGGGTGTACCTGATGTATCTTCGCTTGCACAAGTTTGGGGCGCGCCAGAAATAGATGACGACATTACTATTTTTGGTAATGTAGGCTTGGAGCTAACAAACGATTCTGAATTTTACATGTTTGGTAACTATTCTGAACGTGATGTACGTGGTGGCTTTTACTACCGTAACCCGCAAACCCGTTCAGGTGTTTACTCAAACGATGGCGGCGAAACATTGCTAGTAGCAGATTTAACACCAGACATGAGTGCTAACTGCCCTACTATTGCAATTGATGCCAATGTGTTAGACAACCCAGACTATATTAGCGGTGTTGCTAACAACCCTGATTGTTTTGCATTTAACGAAGTATTACCGGGTGGCTTTACACCTAACTTTGGTGGCAACATAACTGATACCTCTTTAACAATCGGTACTAAGGGTATGTTCACCGATGGCTTTATGAAAGATGTTTATTATGATTTAAGCGGAAGTGTTGGTTTAAATGAATCTCGTTACTTCATTTACAATACTGTTAATGCTTCTTTAGGTCTTGATACACCGAGAGACTTTAGCCCTGGTAAATACAGCCAATTAGAAAAAAACTTTAATTTAGACCTTTCAAAAGGCATTGATTTTGGTTTAGCGTATGATGTAAATGTAGCCGGTGGCTTAGAGTGGCACGAAGAAACCTTTACTATTACCGCAGGAGACGAGGAGTCTTACACAGCGGGCCCACTAACTGATCAAGGCTTTGGTATTGGCTCAAATGGTTTTCCTGGATTTAAACCATCACAAGCAGGTGAGTTTTCTCGTCGTAACTATGCCGCTTACGTAGACATTGAAGCCCCGTTTACTGAAGACTTTTTAGTTGGCTTAGCACTTCGTTTTGAAGACTACGATAGCTTTGGTACCACAACTAACTACAAAGTAATGGCGCAATACCATTTAACAGAAGATTTAAATATTCGTGGCTCTGTAAGCAGCGGTTTCCGTGCTCCTACAGTTGGTCAAGCTAATGTAAGTAACGTACAAACAAGCCTAGACAGCGGCGTACTACAAGATTCGGCACTGCTTCCGCCAACTAACCCAATTGCAATTCAGTTAGGTGGTACAGAGCTTGAACCTGAAGAATCACAAAGCTTTACACTCGGTGCTGTATACACAATCGGCGAGTTATTCTTAACACTTGATTACTACAATATTCAAGTAGATGACCGTATTAGCCAATCAGATAAAATTAACTTAAGCCAAGCTGATAAAGATACCCTTACTGCTGCAGGAGTACCTAATGTACAGGGTCTTGCACAGGTAAGCTTTTTCACTAACGACTTTGATACAACAACACAAGGTATTGATTTAGTTGCAAACTATACAGCTGAACTAATGGGCGGAAGCTCAACATTTAGCCTTGCATATAACTGGAATGACACTGAAGTTACTCAATTTAGTGAAATTACAGGTGCATTTAAAGTTAAGCGCTTAGAAGAAGATTTACCTAATCACCGTGCTACTTTTACACTGTCTCAACAGTGGGAAGATATTTCGGCATTTACTCGCTTAAACTACTACGGTGAATACCAAGGTGTTCACGTTGACTACGATGCAACCGCTAAAACAGCAGATGCTGCTGTAACAGTTGATGCAGAGGTTACGTACTTCTTAAACGAATCAGTTAGCTTCTCAGTTGGTGCTCAAAACATATTTGACCAAGATGCAGAAAAACTTGATTTTGCAGATACTGCTGGTGTGCCAAACAATAACTGGGGTGGACAATTCTACGAAACATCTCCGTTTGGTATTAATGGTGGTTTTTACTACGCTAAAGCAACGTATACTTTTTAAACTTTTTTCATGATACCCCAAGGCGAAATGTTAAAGACATTTCGCCTTTTTAGTTTTATAGTTAATAAAAAACAATAATGTACAATACCAATTGCATTGAATAAGTGTTCTATTATAGCGCTCAGAAAATAGCGTAATAACAAGGCGGAAACTATGATATATAGTTGCTCTATATGAATAACTTTTAACGCAGTGAGTACGCTATTTAATGCGATAGAATGATTATTTTTTTAATAAAATTGGTATAAATATGTTACTCACTAAAGCCAACCAACTACTTGACCAAAACAAACTCAAAGAAGCAGAGTTTCATTATAAAACACTACTAAAAAGTAGCCCTGAAAATGGCGATGCACTATTTGGTTTAGGTAGAATTGCACTAAGGCTAGAGCGCTTTGATGCTGCTGTTTATTTACTGCAAAAAGCATGCGAACGATTACCTAAAATGCTTGAGCCATTGCATGCATTAGCTGATGCGTTTAACGGCGTAAACTCCCCTAAAGACGCACTTACTGTACTTGAGTATGCAAAAAGCCTAGCCATTAATAACCCCGAGCCTCACTACTACTTAGCGCAGCATTATTTAACATACGGCGATTTAAACAAAGCACACACTACATTTGCACATGCGCTGAGCATGGGGCTTTACCCCGTTACGGCTTACATTTTATTTGAATTAGTTCAATTAGGGCGTTTTAATAAAGAACATAACTACGTAAGTAACTTGCACCACTTTTTAACTCAAACAAATAATCTACGATTAAAAATGGTGTGTTATTACGCTTTAGCAAAGAGTTATGATGCGCTTGAGGATACTGATCAAGCATTTAACTATTTTGTATTAGCAAATAAGCTACAAAGAAAGCTGAGTGACTTTAATACCGATGATTTAGCTATTTTTTACGATGAAATAATTAAATGTAATAGCAATATACTTATTAGCTCTGCCGACAAACAATTTACAGGTAATGTAACCCCTGTTTTTATAATTGGTATGCCTCGAAGTGGTTCTACATTACTTGAACAAATGCTCGCTAATCACAGTCAATTTAGCAGCATAGGTGAAAGCACAAGTATAAGTAACAATGTGGCTGCTTTTTTAGAGCAAAAAACGGGCTTTGCGTATCCACAATGCTTAAACCATTTAACACATGAACTCGTTGTTCAAGCCCGCGAAATTTACATAACCACGTTAAAAACCGCTACGCCTATTAAACCGTTTATTATTAATAAACTACCCAGTAACTATCAGTCTATTGGGCTTATACATATATTATTTCCGAATGCGAAGTTTATAAATTTGACCCGCGACTTTAACGCTACAGCGTTTTCTGTTTTTAGTAATTACTTTGCTGAAAACGAACCTTACTTTTGCTCACTTGTTGAATTTAAGCAATATCATGCTTTATATGAAAAGCTCATGATTCACTGGCAAACAATACCAGCACTGTCTATTTACAACATAAACTACGAAGAATTAGTAACGAACCCAGTAGAGCAACTTACATCACTCCTGCAATTTTTAGGCTGTAACTTTGAAGAAAGCTCATTAGCATTTTATAAACGTAACGCCCCCGTAAATACATTAAGTAAACACGCTATTCGCAAACCAATAAACAACACCGCTATTGTAAAATGGGAGCGCTATAAAACGCCTTTACTAAAATTATTTGATGAAAGCTAAATGGTAGGATGGTCGTTAAACCAATTAAGTAAATCTTTAAATTGATCATCCCGCGCACTTGGATGGGTAAGCATATTAATATGATCGTAATCAAAACTATGCCCGTGTTTACGACCATAAATTCGCATTTGTTGTATTCCGGGTCCTGATTCATCCATAAATTTTTGTATATCGATTGGTTGCGCTAACGCTTTATCTTTTACTGCGGCTATATGTAACGTAGGTGGTAAATGCATGTTTTTGAGTGCTTGTGCATAATTAAAGCCGTCATCTGAGTCTACCCATGGACTTTTTTTAGCCCACTGCATACTTTGAAAATGCGATTTTTTGGTTTCATTATCACTCCCCCACTTTAAACGTTTTGCGGGTAAATAACCGTGTTTTTTAGCAAGTAAAGGCGCCATAAAATACCAAATCAAATTGGCTTGCACTAACTTTTTAGGATGATTATTAAACAATGAACGCTTGGTACCAAAATATGCACACGCTTTTACATCGTTAATATAATGAGGGAACCGAGCAAACGCGCTGTTCATAAGTACACCGCCCCACGAATGCGCTACCCAATAGTCAGGCTTTTTACCTTCGAGTAATTCTATTTGATTAATAAAAGCGGGAATATCTTCTAAAATAGATTCGGTTTGTCCATATTGTGATTCACTTGAAATAACAGGTTTGCTATCACCTCGGCCGCGTAAGTCAGCAACGTAACAACGATAACCGTGTTCAGCTAAAAAAGGCGCTAACCCTTTATTGCTGTGGGTATAAAAAATTTTACCGTTTTCAATCGCCCCATGCATAAAAAAAACAACAGGACCTTGTTTATTATCATCAGCTATACGGCGTAAATGAAGAGTTTGCTGAGGATTTAAATCAATTATTATTGACTGCTGAGAAATGCCCACGGTGATTCCTTTTTATTATTACAAACTCATCCTACCAGTAATTTTAGATATACCAAAGGAAATGTCTGCACTTTACCCACCCGCATTTGTTACACTTACGCCATTGTATCTGTTGTTAAAATGAAACCATGAAAGAAAATACTACACGCTCAAAGTTACACCCAAGAAACCAGCATAAAAATGGTTACGATTTCAATCTACTAACAACAGAACACCCTGCTCTGCTGCCTTTTATGATTACAACCCCTGCGGGAACGCAAAGCATTGATTTTAGCGATAACAAGGCTGTAAAAACACTCAATCAGGCTCTTTTAAAAGCGCATTACAATGTGGACTTTTGGGATATTCCTGAGCACAACTTATGCCCTCCAATTCCTGGAAGAGTAGATTACATACACTATTTAGCAGATTTGTTGAGCGACGATAATCAACAAAATATTCCTCTTGGTAAGCAAATTAAAGTATTGGATATAGGCACAGGCGCTAACTTAGTATATCCGCTTACAGGAATGCATGAATATAAATGGCATTTTACGGGTACCGATATTGATGCTGCATCAATAAAAATAGCGAAACAAATTGCGCAATTTAATGGTTTAAAAATAACCTTAAAACACCAAAAAAATGCTGCATCTATTTTTAACGGCGTTGTAAATCAAAAAGAGTTATATCATTTAACTTTATGCAACCCTCCGTTTCATGCAAGCGCTGAAGAAGCATCTAAAGGCAGCGAACGAAAGTGGAAAAACTTAGGCAAAGCCCCTAGTAATGCCCTTAATTTTGGCGGTCATAATAATGAGTTATGGTGTGATGGCGGTGAAGTTAAATTTATCTCTAATATGATTAAAGAAAGCGAAAACTTTGCTGAGCAAGTTATGTGGTTTACTTCTTTGGTGTCTAAAAAAGATAACATTGCAGCACTAGAAGAGGTATTAAAAGCTCACCCAATAGCACAATATAAAATAGTTGATATGGCACAAGGTCAAAAAATTAGCCGCTTTATTGCATGGAGCTATTTTGATAAAGACACTCGCGAACAAATTTGTAGCGAGCTGGCTTAAGTTATAAAAAGGATAAGGCAATCATGATAGATTTTCGATCTGATACAGTAACAAAACCCTCTAAAAAAATGCGCGATATTATGCACAACGCACCTGTTGGTGACGATGTATATGGCGATGATGAAAGCGTTAACCAGCTAGAAGCTTATGCGTGTGAGCGTTTTAATTTTGAAGCCGCACTTTATTGCAGCTCAGGTACACAAGCGAACTTACTTGCGTTAATGGCGCATTGTGAACGAGGTGACGAATACATTTGTGGCCAAAATGCCCATAACTATAAGTTTGAGGGTGGCGGCGCAGCCGTTTTAGGCTCTGTTCAACCACAACCTATCGAAAATGAAGCAGACGGTAGCATCCCCTTCAGTAAAATAGCTGCAGCGATAAAACCAGACGATTGCCATTTTGCTAAAACCCGATTGCTTAGTTTAGAAAATACGATTGGCGGCAAAGTACTCCCTCTTGAATACTTAGCCCAAGCACGCAATTTTGTTAATACACATAATTTAGCACTGCACTTAGATGGCGCACGTGCATTTAATGCTGCCGCTGAGTTAAAGGTTGATATAACTGACATTACAAAATACTTTGATTCAGTTTCTATTTGTTTATCTAAAGGCTTAGGTGCACCCGTTGGCTCTTTATTATTAGGCTCACAAACCCTTATTGATAAAGCAAGACGCTGGAGAAAAGTACTTGGCGGCGGTATGCGTCAAGCTGGAATGCTTGCAGCTGCTGGGCAGTACGCACTTGAGCATAATATAAATCGCTTAAGTGATGATCATGCAAATGCGCGATATCTTGCTCAAAAATTAAGTGCGCTAAGTGGTTTTACTGTTGATATGAGTAATACAACTAATATGGTTTACGCAACTTTTGAAAGTAGCATAAACATAGAAGGGATTGCTGAAGCACTTAAAGGCCAAGGAATATTATTTAGCCCAAGTAAACAACTCAGGCTAGTAACGCATTTAGATATTACGCGCGAAAATATTGATACATTTATAAATGCTTTATCGGCCCATATTTAAAGCGGCTTTATAATGTTTGCGGCATACCGAAACATATCGGTCATTGCCGCCAATTTCTACTTGGTTACCATCGGCTATTGCTTCACCGTTTTCATCTGTACGCAGTACGTGGTTAGCTTTACGACCACAATGGCATACCGTTTTAAGCTCAACTAACTTATCAGCCCATGCAAGTAAGTATTGCGATCCTACAAATAACTCGCCTCTAAAGTCGTTACGCAAGCCATAACATAATACCGGTATACCTAATTCATCAACCACGTCGGTTAATTGCATTACTTGTTCTTTTGATAAAAATTGGCATTCATCAACTAACACGCAATGGCGTTTTTTATCACTGTTAAGCGATTGAATAAGATCAAAAACATCTTTACTAGCATCAAATACGTGCGCGTCAGCTTGTAAGCCTATACGAGACGATACTTTACCCACGCCTTGTCTGTCATCAATGGCTGCGGTAAGGATAACAGGTTCCATTCCACGTTCTTTATAATTAAATGCTGATTGTAATAACGTAGTTGATTTACCCGCATTCATTGCAGAGTAGTAAAAGTATAATTGAGCCATTGGGGTGCCATTTAATAAAAAGTGCGCTAATGCTACCCTAATATTAAATTAATACCAATTTGCATAGTTAATTTGCCAATAATATTTATTTATTAAACACTAAGGCGCGTTGAACTTTGGGTTATTCCTAGGACGATTGATTCTTTGTTTTATACATTAATCTAGATAAGGGGCATAAGCAGGACGCGGAAGCTTTGCTCGGTTTTTACTTATTCCTACATGGTTCTAAGGCCGTAGAGTAACCCAGAAGCAGTTATCAAGCCCACTAGATTACAAACCTTGCGTCGTGATTAAATCGCCCCTAGATTGAACAAATTTCAATCCACAAAGGTCACACTCTTTAGTGGCGAGTGATGAATTTACATTAATCCTTCGTGCTCCAATAACCAACGTTTTCTATCAAGTCCACCCGCATAACCCGTTAACTTTGCATTTGCACCAATGATTCTATGGCACGGTACAATTATGCTAATCGGGTTTTTACCGTTAGCAGCACCGACTGCTCTTACTGCTTTTGGGTTATTTAAAGCATTAGCAATATAACCATATGTTTGAGATTGACCAAAAGGCACCGTTAGCAATGCTTCCCACACACTTTGTTGAAATGGCGTACCTTTGGTATCAAGTGGTACGTTAAAAGTGGTTCGTTCTTTATTAAAATACTCGTTTAATTGCGCAGCACAGATAAGTATTGCTTTGTTAGTAACCTTACTGAAAGGAGTATTTGTATGCTCGGTTGGTGGATAAAATCCAACGTAACTTACGCCTATGTCACTAGCCTGAATAATTATATCGTCTATTGGGCTTGGTATTTTTGTTTGAATTATCATTACAATTGCTGCCAAAGTTGAAACGTTAAATAAGAGCGAAAAGGTGCACAGTTAACTGCATCAAAAGGAGTGGCAGCCGCCTGTGCTTTTTTAATCCCTAAGTCACCATCTAGTAAAATATCTGGCTGACTTTGGCCTCGCAGTTTAGCGTAATTTACGGTCCAAGGACCAATTCCTTTTAAGCTTAGCCATTCGTCTAAATCATCTGTATTAGGATTTAAACTACAATATTGAGCAAGGTTATGCAGTGCATTTTTACGTGCTTGTGGCATTTTAAAAAAACCAAAATCACTATTAGCAACTATCTCTGCCTCCGGAAAATAAATAGCGTTATCATGCTGCTCACCAAGCACATCTACAAGTTTGGTAACTAAATTATGAGCGGCTGTAACACTGACTTGCTGACCCAGCACGGCTCTAATTCCTGCTTCAAAACTTGACCAAATACCAGGTAACCTTAAACCTTCTGTTACATTAAAAGCACCATTTATATTATGTTTAATGTGCGTTTCAATTAAATTAATGTCTGCATCTAAATCAAGCACGCGCCGTATATTATTAATAATAGGCTGTAAGTAAAGCGTATTACTTATGCTTATCTCAACACTAAAATGATTTTTATCTCTTATAAATTTTGCATTAAAATAACCCTTGCAGTTTTTGTCTGAAAACGTGCGCCCGTAACTTGTATCACTTATCCACTCCATGGGCTTAATAAGTCGCTTAGCTAAAAATCCTTGCAAGGCAGCCCAATTATAAGGGGGTCTAAATGGCAAAATTAGTGTGATTGTAGAAGTTGGTGTTTTATCACTATTACGTATTTTTGAGGGTGCTATATTTAACTGCTGTAAAAATGCATCATTAAAACGCCGAATGCTTTTAAAGCCAGCTGCAAACGCTATTTCGGTAAGGGGTAAGTTTGTTTCTTGTAGTAGCTTTTTTGCAAAATGACATTGATTGAATAACCTGTATTGCGTGATCGACACGCCAAAAAACTGCTTAAATAAACGCCTTAAGTAACGGCTGCTTATACCTAATCTTGAAGCTAAATTTTCGCAGTCGTGTTCATCATTTTGATCTATTAACTGTTTTGCTCTAAGTGCAGTAGTTTTTGTCCCCTGCCATGCTGCACTGCCTGGGGCACTATCGGGCCGGCAACGAATGCAAGGTCTAAAGCCATCTTGCGCCGCGTTATGAGCAAATTGATAATAAGCAACGTTTTTTCGTGAGCCGTTGCTGCTGGGCAAATAGGCCTGCAATAAATGCCGGTACTTTTTACCGCTACGTAAAAAAGCCCGTCAAAGCGAGGATCGCGACTCTGACGTGCTTTTTGCCAATGTGAAGTGTCCATAAACGGCTCTATAAGTTAACCTAATAAAGCCTAGCTTATACAAATAAACTCACATTACTAGCCATATTCGGAACTCAACTTACCGCAGCTAGGTAGCGTTTTTCAACTTCAGTCCAATTAATTACATTATAAAAAGCAGCAATATATTCAGGGCGTTTATTTTGATACTTCAAATAATAAGCATGTTCCCATACATCGAGCCCCAAAATAGGTGTATTACCTTGCATTAATGGGCAATCTTGATTTGCGCTGTTTTCTACAACCAATTTTTTATTTGGCGTTACACAAAGCCACGCCCAACCACTGCCAAATTGACTTAAAGCCGCTGTAGTAAATTTATCTTTAAATTCACTAAAACCACCCAACTCCTCATTTATAACGTCGCCAAGAATACCACTTGGTTCTCCACCACCTTGCGGGCTCATAACCTGCCAAAATAAACTGTGATTAAAATGCCCACCTGCATGTTCTTGCACTGCTTTTTGCAAATTACTTGGTAGCTCATTTATTCCCTTAAGTAACTCTTCAGCATTTTCGTTTGCATACACCGTGTCAGCTAAAGCTGCATTGGCTTTATTAATATACGTTTGATGATGCAAAGTATGATGAATATGCATTGTTTTACTATCAATATGAGGTTCTAGTGCATCGTATTCATAATCTAGTTTAGGTAAAGTAAACGTCATAAATAGTCCTTTTTAGTGCAATTGTTTGTTTGAAGGTGTGTTTGAGCTTAAACAAAAATTAACTTGCTCAATCAGTTCTGGAAAAGAAGGATACCGGCGTGCAAATGCGACAAGTTCAGCAGATGTTTTGAGGTAATGATGCCTACTCGCTTTTTGAACTTCATAATGAGTATGATTAATAAGCGGAGATAACGACAAATGCGCTTCACATAACCATTTACAGGCATTTTCGGGCTGTTGCATTGCAATATAGGTATCGGCTAAATTATGAGATGCAACAACCAGTGCTGGTAAGCAATGTTCTATAGCGTAAATAACATTGTTATTTATTTGGGCACATAAAAACTGTTGTAATAAACGATTTGCGAGAGTTTTAGCTAAAAAATATTTATCACGCGCTTCAAGTAAAGCGCCCTGCTCAAAAGCGTAATTGCCCTGCATTATATTTGATTGCCAAGGACTTAATGCTTGCTCAAGATAAAGTAAATCTGGGTGGGTTTGTTTTTGACCTGAGATCATAAAATCATCTGCGCGTTTATCTAATGTGCTATTAACTTACACACCAACAAACGCAAATGCAAATGATTTTCATTATCTATTTAGCGAAATCTATTAACTCTTGTCCTGTTAATCTATAAATAATCCACTCTGTTTGTGGCTTAGCACCAATGCTATCGTAAAAATCAATTGCGGGTTTATTCCAATCAAGTACAACCCACTCAAATCGACCGCAATTGTTTTTTAGTGCTGTATTAGCTAAATGCTTCATTATTGCTTTGCCAGCCCCTTTACCACGGCTATCAGGGCTCACATATAAGTCTTCTAAGTACAGACCATTTTTTCCGAGCCAAGTAGAGTAGTTATAAAAATAAACAGCAAAACCAATTGCCTCATCACCATCTAAGCACAAAATACTATGCGCAGTTGCACCTTCACAAAATAATGTATCTAAAATAGCTTGCTCGCTAGTTTTAACTGCATCTGGTTCTTTTTCGTAAATTGCCAGTTCGTTGATAAAATGCAAAATTGTTTTTGCATCACTTGGCTTTGCATCACGAATTTCAATTACTTTGCTCATTTAATTTTCCCTAAATGTACTGATCTAATTTATCTTTTAAAGTATCTAGTTGAATTGGTTTACTTAAGTAGTCATCCATTCCTGCATCAAAACAGCGTTGTTTATCCGATTCCATAGCATTAGCTGTTAACGCAATTATTTTAATATCTTTATGCTTATCACCGGCATCACCATTTCTAATAGCGGTTGTTGCATCAAAACCATCCATTACTGGCATTTGGCAATCCATTAATACAATTTTGAAATAACCACGCTCGTGTTCACCTAAAATATCGACTGCTCGCTGACCGTTTTCTGCAAGTGTAATGTCGCAGTTTAGCTTTTTAAGCATTAGGGTAGACACTTGTTGGTTAATAAGATTATCTTCAACTAGTAATATATGTGCTGTTTCTGCTGGTTTTTCTTTTCGCAAAGACGAAATATAGCCAGAAGTTACCAATGGCAATACATCATTGTGTTTATTATTAGTAATAACAGAAAGTGCAGAAATCATATCAGCAGTTGTTACTGGCTTAGGAAAATAAGCCTGAAATCCTGCATCTGAATAACGCTGAGCCCCTTCCATTCCCGCTATACTGGTCATCATTACCAGCGGCATATTTTTATAATCACTATGTGCTTTTAGTTCTTTGCAAAGCATAATGCCATCCATACCAGGCATTTGCATATCAAGTACTGCAATATCATACATTCCTTGTTTATTAGTAATGCGTTTTTCACACATTGCCAATGCTTTGTAAGCATCGCTGGCAAGCGCTACCTCTGCGCCCCAATTTTCTAACTGTTGAGATATAACAATACGATTTGTTTCGTTGTCATCAACAACTAATACTGATAAACCTTTTATATCGATCTTTTGAATATAACGCTCTTTTTGATCGCCTTGAGTTACCAATATGGTCGCCGTAAATTCGCTTCCTTTACCAGCTTCGCTTGTAAGAGAAATAGAGCCACTCATCAGCTCGCATAATTGCTTACATATAGCTAAACCAAGCCCTGTACCGCCATACTCACGGGTTGTTGAAGCATCACCCTGCGAAAAAGGCGTAAATAGTTGCTGTTGTTTTTTATCATTGATCCCGATACCAGAATCTTTTACTTTTATTTTAAATGCTAAGCCTTGCTCTACTTTATCTACTTGAGCACTAATAACGACTTCACCTTCATTTGTAAATTTAACCGCATTACTTAATAAATTTGTAAGAACTTGCCTAATTCGACCAGGATCGCCACATAGTTGTGCAGGTTCGAGATGAACTAAATCAAGAATAATTTCAATGCCTTTTCCTTGTGCAGTAATTGCTTGCGCTGCGGCAATTTCGCCAATTAAATCTTGTGCATTAAAATTAATATTTTCGAGCTCAATTTTACCTGCTTCAGCCTTCGAAAAATCTAAAATATCATTAATAACACCTAATAATGAATGCGCACTACTTTTAGCAATACCAACTTTGGTTTCTATAGGTTTTGGTAACGGCTCTAACTGAATAAGTTCTAACATACCCAATACACCATTCATTGGTGTTCTAATTTCATGGCTCATTGTGGCTAAAAACTGGCTTTTAACTATTGCAGCATCTTCAGCTTTTATTAGCGCAACTTTAAGCTCTTCGGCAATTTCTTTACGACGTTGTGATACAAGCGTGCTACCCACTAGTGTTGCTAATGAGCGTAAATAGGTCTCTTCGCTTTGTGTCCAATTGTGATTCTCACCTACTTTTTCGGCGCACAAAACGCCCAGCTCACTGCTTCCGATAGAAATAACCGCGTCAAGCATAGACTTTATATTTAATGGTTCTATGTAATCATTGATAAACTCAACCGTAGCAGGATGGTTATTCACATCGTTAATTGCCGTTAAGTTTTGTTTGCGAAGAGCATGAAAATAATCAGGATAATCGATAACATTTAATACTGCGTCAGATTCAACAAACCCTTGGTCTTTAATATACAAACTATGGCAGGTCATAGCATTACAGGTATCGTTAAATATCCATAGCGTTGCACGCTCTACTTCTAATACGTCACACATTGATTTAACAATTAGCTTTTTAACTTGTTCAACATTGCTATTTTGTACCTCTGGTGCAATTGTTAGCTGAGCAAGGTTTTTATTGTATCTATTTGCTTTTTCACTTTCTAACTCAAGTCGCTTATGTGCATCAATATTTTGAAATGAACCAAACACACGTATGCATTTGCCATTTTTAAATTCAGCTTGCCCCATAGACTTAACCCAGCGCTCTGCTCCTTTATGGGTTAAAATAATAAGCTCAATACTCCAACTTTCCCCTAAAGAAACTGCTTTTTCAAAAAGTTGAGATATTTTATCTCGATGCTCTCCTGACTTGTAAAAATCAATTGCGGTTGCGAGATCTGGCTCATGATCGACAGGCAATTCATGAATCACTTTTACTTCATCTGACCAATAAAGTGTTTGTGCTTCTAAATCGATTTCCCATGCGCCTATTCGACCCTGTTTACTCATCGACTCTAGTAAACTTTGCTGACGGCTTATTTCTGATTGAGTGTTATAGCGCTCTGTTATATCTAATATAAATCCATCTAAATATAAAACATTACCCATGGCATCATAAATAGCTCGACCTTTCTCATTCATCCAATGGTATGTACCGTCGCTTATTTTTATTTTATATTCCACCGACCAAGGCTTTTTAGCAGCAATACATTTACGGATCTCTTTTTCAACTTCAGCATTATCATCTTCATGCATTAAACTAAAAAAGCTCAAATCTTTATTATTAATTAATTCATCCGGTGTATAGCCGGTAATTTCTGTAGTTTGCTCACTCATGTAAAGCATGGTCCATGTATCATCAAACGTACATCGATAAATAATACCTGGAATATTTGCAACCAATGATGCAAACCGATCACTACTACTTTGTAATTCAAATTCAGTATTTTTTTGATTTGTAATATCTAAATGCGTGCCAATCATTCGCTTTGGCGAACCATCATTGTTCCACTCAACTACTTTTGCAGTATCAAGCACCCAAACCCAATGACCGAGTTTGTGTTTCATACGTGTTTCGCTAACGTAGTAATCTGTTTTTCCTGCAAAGTGTTCTTTTAATTTTAAGTCGGATTCGATTAGATCTTCCGGATTAGCGTACTTATACCAAGTCTCAATTGTGCAAGGTTCTATATCACTCAGCTTGTAACCAATTATTTCAGCCCAGCGGTTATTAAAGGTTATTCTGCTGGTATCTATGTACCAATCCCAAATACCGACAGCTGTACTGTCTATCACCAACTGAAGCTGTGTTTTATGTTGTTCTAGTTCAAGTTCTTGCAATTTTAATGCGGTCATATCTGTACGTATTGCAATATAACTTTGTGGTTTACCTTCATCATCTAAAAATGGCGCTATGGTTGTATCTACCCAATAAAAACCGCCATGCTTGGCTTTATTACATATTTGTCCATTCCAAATTTCGCCTTTTTGCAGCGTTTTATACATCTCTTTAAAAAACGCTTTAGGGTGCGTACCTGAATTGAGAAGTCGATGATTTTGGCCTAATAGCTGATGTTCTTTATAGCCGCTTACTTCACAAAACTTTTTATTTACAAAAGTAATAGTGCCTTTTAAATCAGTTACAGCAACAATGGCATGCTCATCTAGTGCAGCTTTTTGTTCTGCTAATTGTTTTAACGCTATTTGAAGAGCAGAACGTTGTTTTTGTAAAATACTTTTTTGCTCTTCCTTCGCTTTTACTAGCTTGTGAAGATCAATTGATAGCTGATTAAATTCAGTACTGTCTTTTAATATTGGAACTTTAACATCTTGTCCTTTTGTAATATTTTCAACAATTTTGGTTAACCGAATTAAAGGACGAGACAACCTGCGACCAAACCACCAAGACGAGCATAAAATAAGTAACAAAGCGCCTGCATTTGTTAAAATAGCAAGCTGCTTATAATAATCACTCCCCTGAAGGGCAACTTTAGTTGGTTTTGAAACAAGTAACTGCCAACCTTGCTCACTCAAAAAGTCTAAATCGCTAATGTAGCCATAAAATGTATTTTCACTCTTATTTTTATATGTAAATACTTGCTTTGAAGGAGAGCTATTTTGAGAAAAAAACTGAGGCTTTAACGCTGTTGTAGTTGCTTGCTTTTCAATTTTATTATTATGCATTACATAAAACGTAATGTTGGTACTGGCGGCATGTATTTGACTTAGATTATTTAGTAACCCTTGCAAATTTACATCAGCGAGTAATATTGCCTGCAACTGCTTGTTTGAATCTAATATCGGTAATGAAACTACGTGGTGCTCTCGTCCATTCATTACAATAGAGCGAAAAAGTGTTTGCTGAATATTGTTTTTTTCAGCGTATATTTTTATAAAATCACTTTGTATGGGTTGATTAAAAAATGAAACATTAGGCGTAATTTCAGCAGATGAAGTATCGATAAACTCAACATGATTTACAAAGTCATACTGTTTAGTAAACTCGTTAATTAAGTTTTGTTTTTTAGTGGGGTTGTTTCCTAACCGTGATTTAAGTAAATAAAGGTCTTTAACATGATCTGAAAACCAAATATTGGCAAATTGCTTACCTATATTACTTAACTCATTAAGTTCGCTATTTGCATTTTGTTTAAGGGTGTTATTTACATGCTGAAAACTAAACCAAGTAAGCAAACACAATGGTCCTAACGCAATGATTATAAAGGTTATAATTAATTTACTTCGAACAGATTGTCCTTTACCTGTTAACTCACCAAAGTTCAAACCTTTATCCATGCTTAATTTCCAGCAACTTTTAGTTATTTTATATTGCTTATATTAATGCATTAAATATGTAAAGACGCAAGTTTTGAACTGTAAACTCCTTAAAAAATCGATATTTAGCGCATAAACGTCTATCATTTAGGATTACAAATAATAGACGTTTATAACCATTTTTATCTTGTATTAATTCATACACAACATTGTGCTTATAGCGGTTGTAAACTTGTCATGATATAAGCATATATTATTATAAAATGTTTTTTTGAGAGCATTATGGGCCACGATCACTCGCACAGTCATGTAGATGAAAATCAAAGTAATAAACAACTTACTGTTGCTGTTGTTATAAACGTTTTGCTTACAGTAGCGCAAGTTATTGGCGGTGTGTTTTCGGGGAGCCTGTCGTTAATAGCCGACGCCCTGCATAACTTAAGCGATGCGGCTGCAATATTTATTGCTTTAGTAGCACGCAAGATTGGCAATAAACCTGCCAACAACACCCATCATTTTGGTTATAAACGAGCCGAAATACTCGCTACTCTTTTTAATAGCAGTACATTAATAATAATTGGTGTGTATTTAGTTTTCGAATCTATTTCGAGCTATTTTAATCCCCAGCCAATTAATGGTTGGATTGTTGTTTGGGTTGCAGCAATAGCGCTAGTAGTCGATTTAGTAACAGCGTTTTTAACGTACAGAGCTGGCGCAAATCACAGTATGAATATAAGAGCTGCATTTATTCATAATGTATCTGATGCAATGGCGTCTATTGTTGTAATTGTAGCGGGTACCTTAATCATTTTATATCAGTGGTATATAGTTGATTTAATAGCGACAATTTTAATTTCTGTTTATGTTATTTATCACGGCGTATTACTTCTCAAGGAGAGCTGTAAAATTTTAATGCAAGCCGCTCCCTCACATTTTGATAATGCAGCTGTAACTAAAGCACTAATTAAAAAATTCCAGATACAAAACGTCGCTAGTATTAAAGCATGGCAACTAGACGATAAAACCACCTACTGTGAATTAGTTATTAACACGCAAAACCAAATAGATTTAGAAGCTATTAAGCATTATTTACACGACTATTTTAATATTGAAAACTGCATAATCGAAAATCAAAAAATATGATTTTGGTCATATATTTAACAACTGAATTATTTAATTGAAAACAGCTCGTATTATCATTTACAATAAAAGACATTAAACGCATCGTTGAGATATTGTTGTTGAAACTCTGGTTAAGAAGAATTCACTTAGGCCTTGCCCTTATTAGCGGACTATTTTTATTAATAGTGAGCTTAACGGGTGCTGTTATGATTTACGCAAAAGACATTCAGCACTTAATAGAACCTGAAAAATGGCAAGTAATACCGCAAGCTACTTCAATGCATTACGATGAGCTTATACAAAGTGTACAAGATCAAACTAAGCAAAAAATCACTTTTTTTATGCCTGAGCAAAACGCTAATATGGCTTGGCAATTTAGATTAGCTGATAAAAACTATGCCAGCGTTAATCCCTACTCTGGGGCTGTATTAAGTACCTACGATTCTACCGATACTATTTATGGGTTTGCGATGGGATTGCATCGTTGGCTTTTATTTGAAGATAGTGACGGTAATAAAACCTTTAAAAACTGGATGTCAGTGTGTGCATTACTACTTTTAATAAATGTATTCTTCGGCTTTTATTTATGGGTAAAACCTAAAAACAGAATTAAACGTTTAGCTATAAAACCAAAAGCTAAATTTAGAGTATTGATGTACCAATTGCATACAGTGCTTGGTGTATATTTTTTTATACCCCTCGTACTTATCGCGTTTACTGGTATGGCATTTAATTGGAAAACACAAACTCAGTCTGTATTAGAATTTGTAACATTTAACAAAGTAGAACAAAGACCTAAAGCACCAAAAGTAATAAACCCCTCTCAAGCTGCTTTAAACTATAACGAAGCAATTAAAAATGCTGAAAATATATTCCCTGATGGCAAGCTATATAGAGTTTATTTACCTAAAAAAGATGACGATGCAATTGCACTGAGAATGCAAAACCCTGGCGAAAACCATGCTTATAGTTGGATTTGGACAGATCCGTTTACTGGTAAAGTATTAAACTCATTTGATGCCAGTAAAACTAATTTTACAACGCAAGCATGGAACTTTAAGTATAAATTTCACATAGGTGATTTTGCAGGGCCTGTAGTGCAATTTTTATGGTTGTTAATAGCACTTTCATTAGCGTTTTTTATTGTAAGCGGTGTGTATTTTTGGTTAAAACGACATAAATGGAAATAAATCTCATTAACACTTGATTCGCTAGTTGATAATAATTACCATTACGTAAATTATTATCAACTAAGACTTTCCATGTTAAAAACTTCGCTTTGCCTTATTGCTGTTGCAATGAGTACTAACACGCTAGCAGATGAAAAGAATAAAAATGAATACACTTCTGATCAGTTAGAACATGTCATTGTATCTGGTAGTCGTATATCAGAGAGCATTGATGAAGTACCCGCCTCTATTACCGTTATTAATCAGCAACAAATACAACAGCATTTAAAAGTAAGTTCAGAACTGGGGAGCTTACTAGCGCAAATGGTTCCTGGGCTTGCACCAGATACAGGTAGTTCAAGCAATTCGGGGCAAACACTTCGCGGCCGAGCTCCTTTAATAATGATTGATGGTGTACCGCAATCAACCCCTCTTCGCAATGGAGCTTTAGGTGTAAAAACGTTAGACGCCAGCGCAATAGCACGCATTGAAGTAATAAAAGGTGCTACCTCAATTTATGGTAATGGTGCTTCGGGCGGTATTATTAACTATATAACTAAACAAGCACGCAGTGATGGAAAGCCTGAAGGTGAAATAAGTATTTCAAGTCGCTTTAGTACAGTTAAATTAGCAGAGACTGGGGGCGGTAGAATATCGGCAGCAGTAAACGGTAAGCTCAGCAAACTAAGCTACCTGTTAACAGCAAGCTATGAAGAAAATGGCGTACAACGCGATTCGCAAGGCGATATTTTAGGCTTGCAATATGGTTTATCAGACTCAGAAACTCAAAACTATTTTAGCAAACTAACTTATGATTTTGATGATGAAAAGCAACTACAGTTTAGCTATAATTTTTATAGGTCACAGCAAAAAACTGATTTAGGTGATGTAACTGGGAATGTCAATATAGGTGAAAAAACATACGCTACACACGTCCCAACAGCGCTTCAAAAACAAGGTAAACCGCAAGGACCTGAAGGCAACGAAAATATAACTTTAAAATATGTTGATTACGCATTGTTTGAAAACACACAAATGACACTCGACTTATATAAGCAAAATATAGAAAATGTGTTCTTCTACTCCACCGCTTTAGCTAACCTTGATGAAGGTTACACTGGGGGTCAATCCGTTATTAAATCAGACAAACAAGGCGCAAGAGCCACATTTAATAGCCAGTTTGATTTTGAAAACGTAACCGCGACTTTAATTTATGGAATTGATGCCCTAAACGATAAAACATCGCAACCTTTAGTCGATGGTCGTATATGGGTACCAGAGATGGACATGCAAAGTGTTGCTGGCTTTTTACAAACAAAGTGGGTAATAAACGATGATATTATTTTAAAAGTCGGTGTAAGAAACGAAAGCATTGATTTAAGCGTGAGTGACTATCAAACACTAAAACTTTGTAGTACTCCCACTCAATGTTCAGTGCCATTAAGTGTACGTGGAGACACTATTGATTACGATGCAACTACGTATAACGCTGGTATTAAATACAATTTAACAGATGCATTTAGCCCATTTTTTAGTTATTCACAGGGCTCTGACATTTCTGATATAGGTCGATTACTTCGCGCAGCAACCGTTGAGGATATTGCGCTAATTCAAACACAAGCTTCTATAATTGATAATTACGAAGTTGGTTTTACTTCACAGTTTGAAAACGTGCGTTTTGAATTTGCACTTTACAGAAGTACTTCAGAGCTAGGTACAAGTAGTGAATATAATGAAATAACGGGTGTTTACGAACCTGTACGCGCACCACAAGAAATATGGGGTTACGAAGGGTTAGTTAACTACACTATTACGCAAGATCTTAAACTAAGCGCAACTTATAGCTATGTTGAAGGTAAAAACACTGAAGCTGATGAGTACTTAGGGGCTGCTCAAATTAGTCCACCTAAAGCCACTGCTAATTTAACGTGGCAAACAAATGATAAGCTATCACTTGCGATGAGTTTTTTATATGTAGGCGACAGAAAACGTTTTGATAAAAATGAACAAGGTCAGTACATAGGGGATCAAGGTCCAGTTAGTAGCTACAACATGTTTAATTTAAGTGGCCAATACAATGTTAACGCACAATGGAGTGGATATTTTGGTATAGAAAACCTGTTCAATAGCGATTACTACCCTGCCCGCGCACAGGCTTACACCTACGGTGGATATAACATTAAAGGATTAGGCACAACGGCTACTTTAGGTGCTAAATATCAATTTTAACGAATAAATACGTAAAATACAGGCGTGCTCTACATGCCTGTATTTTTAACACTCCCCATAAATAATCCTCATTTTTATCCTATAGATCACGATTAGTTTTTAGATGCTAATACAAATACAAAATTGTTCACAAACCAAGCAATAACGCAAACTTAAATAAGAATCAAAATCAATAGTAACGCAATGATTTTTATAGAAAAACTTGCAATACAAGCTAATTATAATACACTGTGCACAATTGAAATTGTTAAGGTGGTTTATCATGAAAGGTAATCAAAAAGTAATCGATGCTTTTAATACATTGTTAGCTAACGAATTAGCGGCAATCGATCAGTATTTTATACACTCGCGCATGTATGACGACTGGGGTTTAAATAAGCTATACGAGCGCCTTAACCACGAAATGGAAGAAGAAAAAGATCACGCCGATTGGCTTATTAAACGCATCTTGTTTTTAGAAGGTGTGCCAAACATGACTAAACGTCGTGATTTAATCATCGGTAACGATGTAAAAAGTATGATGCAAAACGATTTAACACTTGAGCTAGAAGTAGTTGCCTGTGTTAAAGACGTAATCGCAATATGTGAAGAGCAACAAGATTATCAGTCTCGTACCATTTTAGAAAAACTATTATTTGATACCGAAGAAGACCATGTTTACTGGTTAGAACAACAACTTGGCTTAATTGATAAAATTGGTTCTGGAAATTATCATCAAGCACAAATGGCTTAGTAGGAGCATATAATATGAAAGGCGATAAAGACGTAATTGCGGCGCTTAACAAAATACTTGCTAACGAACTTGTAGGTATTAACCAATATTTTTTACATGCACGTATGTTTAAAGATTTTGGCTTTACTCAGCTAGATAAAGCAGATTACAAAGTATCAATTCAAAAAATGAAAAATGCTGATCGCTTAATCGAACGTATTTTGTTTTTAGAAGGGTTACCAAATCTTCAAGACTTAGGTCGATTACGTATTGGTGAAAATAGCGAAGAAATGATTGCTGCCAATATGGGTTTTGAACTCGATACTATTGATGAGTTACGTAGTGCAGTTAAACTTGCTGAAAGCAAAAAAGATTACATTACTCGTGAAGCACTTGATCATATTTTAAATGAACAAGAAGAGCAGATTGATTGGCTAGAAACCCAACAATTGCTCATAAAAAATACGGGGATTGAAAACTACTTACAGTCTCAACTGTAAAAGTAACAAACATAAAAAAGCAGCCAAGGCTGCTTTTTTTATGTTTAAATTTTTAAAATGTAATTAAGCAACTTGATCCGTTACATCTGCAATTTGAATAAGTCTGCGATTAAGGATCTTTTTAGTACAACCACAACACTTACCGCATTGGCTGCCCACTTTAAGCTCTTTAGTTAATTCACGCATGGTTGTTGCACCATCGTCAATTGTTTGCTCAATTTTTTTATCGGTCACACCATGACATAGACAAATATACATGAATACAAACCACTCTCATTACATTTAGTATGTACATAGTAATCTAAACGAAAATAGTTATCAATTATTTTATTAGCTAACATATATCATTTTAAATTTTTGATTCGAGTCACACAAACTGAGATTTTGCGACTAATTGAAGCTAAATAATATTCATCAATGGTGTTTGTTTATTAAAGATAGCTTAGATGTTTGCGAATACAAACCAAAGTTGATTCACGTGTCGCTTACCTTTATTCGCTTTTCTTAATTTCATTTTCTACTTTTATTCTTTGCACTAAAAAGTCTACGGCTGCTTTTACTTTTGGCACTAAGTAGCGCTGTTTTTGATATAACAAATAAACTGCCATATTAGAGTGTTGAGTTATAGCGAGCTCATGTTCAAATTTAAGCTCTTGCAACTTACCCGATTCTAGATATGAAGCTAACGCCCATCGAGTAGACATTAAAATACCTTCACCGTTACAAGCTTTTTTTGCAAGCCATGGTCCGTTATTTGAAATAGCGACAGCGGGTCCGGAAACATCATGCCACTGCCCCTTAATATTGCATAACCAAGGGGTTGGTCCCGATGGTGCTTTAAAATAAAGACCATTGTGCTGTTTTAATTCCATCGCATTAGAAGGCATGCCATATTTTTCTAAATAGCTGAGTGAAGCGACAGGAATAAACCCATTATCCATTAACCTTATTGCAAGCACGCGCTCGTTTGGAGCATACCCTCCGCGAATAGCAATATCCACATCGTCACGTCCAAGTGTTGATAGTTCATCACTTAAACTGACATCTAATGTAATTTCTGGATATAACAGGCTAAATTCATCCAACAAAGGAAGTAATATTTTTTCGCCAAAACCCACCATCGAACTTATGCGCAAACGCCCCATTGGCGTTGTTTGGTAACTACGAACTGTTTCATTACTTTGCTCTAGCTGATTTAATATTTGCTGCATGTCGTTATAATAAATCTGCCCTACTTCGGTCAGTTTAACGATTCGTGTTGAACGCTTTAGTAACGTTGCCCCTAAACTTTTTTCTAAATCAGCAACTCGCCTAGATAATGATGATGGCGGCACATTGAATACACTCGCAGCTTTAGTAAAACTACCCGTTTCGACTACTTTACTGAAATACCGTATTGCCCGTAGTTGATCCAACTAACTTCTCCATTAAATAAGTTTTTGACAGCTCTTATTATTGTTTTAAAAACAAAAGTGATTGGTATTTTCCCCTATATATAATCAAATTAAAACAGGTAATAATGTATTTAGCATAAAAATTGCAACCCAGACTTGTTGCAGCGTATTAAATACAGGGACTTTAATTTGCACTTTTGTTGCAATTAAAAATAGCCTTTACGTAAATGATAGGAAACTGATTTATGATTACTTTGCACGGTTTTGCCGCTAGTAACTATTACAACCTAGTGAAACATGTACTTTTATATAAAGAACTGCCATTTAAAGAAAACCTAATTTACGGTGGTAGTGAAGAATTACTAGCAATCAGCCCAGTAGGTAAAGTCCCTGCTATCACTACGTCTGAAGGTCTTAATCTTTCAGAGTCGAGTGTAATTTGTGACTTTATTGAAGAAACTTATCCCGCCACTGCGCTATATCCAGAAAATGCAGGTGAACGTGCTGTTGTTCGTCAAATAATGAAAATAGCTGAGCTTTATTTTGAACTGCCAAGCAGACGATTAATACCTTTTGTGTTTTCAGGCACTGAAGTTCCCGAATCGCTGAAAGCCGAAGTACGACAAGTATTAAATCGTGGCGTTATTGCATTAAGTAGCTTATGTAAGTTTTCACCTTGGATTGCAGGTGAGCAATTTTCAATGGCTGACATTTACGTTTATTACGTTAATACCATCGTTAGCGCATTTGGTGCAAGCCAACTTGATTGGGACGTACTTGCAGAAATACCAGGAATGAAAGAGTGGAATGATTCTATGAGCCAAACTGCTCTCGCTAAAAAAGTAGAGGCTGATCGCCTAGCAAATATGCCTGAATTTCTTCAAAAAGTAAAAATACAGATTCAAGCGGCAAATGCTAACTAAGGCGTGTTGACCTAACAAAACAATAGCCAATGCAATAAAGTTATTGGCTCAATTAATTTAATCACTTGCAGGAGTTTAACCAAATGAGCGATAAAAACATCCAACTTACTTCAACAATTAGCGAAGATAATAAACTAACACTTGCTTTAAAAAACATCGAAATACCACAACCTGGTGCCGATGAAGTTGTTATTCGTATTGAAGCGGCTCCACTAAACCCATCTGATTTAGGGGTTTTATTCAGTGCTGCTGATATGTCTACCGCTGTACAGTCTGGTAACGATCAAAACCCTATAATTACTGCTGATGTTCCAGCTGAGTTTATGCAATCACTTAAAACGCGTGTTGGTAAAGCAACACCAGTTGGAAATGAAGGTGCTGGTACTGTTGTAGCAGCAGGCTCGTCGCCATCAGCACAAGCCTTAATGGGTAAAACTGTTGCAGTGATTGGTGGCGGAACTTATCGTCAATTTATATGTGCCAATGTACAAAGTTGCTTAGAGCTAAAAGAAGGTACTACGGCTAAAGAAGGCGCATCGTCTTTTGTTAATCCGCTTACGGCTTTAGCAATGGTTGAAACTATGCGCGCTGAAGGTCATAAAGCGATTATTCATGCAGCGGCTGCATCTAATCTTGGCCAAATGCTAAACCGTATTTGTATTGCCGATGGCGTTGATTTGATTAACATTGTACGTAGAACAGAACAAGAAACTTTATTACGCAATATGGGTGCAAAGTATATTGTTAACTCAAGTAGTGAAACTTTCCTTGCTGATTTAACGCAAGCAATTATCGAAACAGGTGCAACTATTGCGTTTGACCCTATTGGCGGTGGTCAATTAACTAGTGACATTCTTAACTGTATGGAAGTTGCAGCAGCGCGTGATATGAAAGAGCATACAATTTATGGTTCTGATACTTTTAAACAAGTATATATTTATGGTGCATTAGACCGTGGACCTATTACACTAAATCGTAACTTTGGTTTTACTTGGGCCGTAAATGGGTTCTTATTATTTAATGCATTAGGTAAATTAGGAACGGACACTGTGATGGCTATGCGTAAACGTATAGCAAATGAAATTACCACAACATTTGCAAGCAAATATACACACGAAGTGTCGTTAGCAGAGGTATTACAATTACAGTCGATAGAAGCTTATTCTAAGCAAGCTACAGGTGAAAAATACTTAATTAAGCCTCAGGCTTAATTAAACATTTCGATTGTTATTTATTAGCTAACCGGTTTTAAATATTCAAAGCAGATACTAATTATAGTGTCTGCTTATTTACTTTTTCATAATAAAAAACAGTATTTCAAGTTCTATTATTATGCCAACCTGCTTAGATATAGGGTCTATTTCACAATAAGAAAATTGCTCTATAGTAGAGGGGAACCTTATATTGAGTTGCTCTAAATGAAAATTTTACAGCGATCTGGAGGGATTTAATTCGTTCAATTATTAAAATACTTATGCAGATTAGTGTTAAATACTAACAGCTAACAAAAAGCTCACCATATCAACCCTCGCTTGGTGTTAAAACAATGATTATTGTTTAGAATAAATTCTAACCCTAAAAGGTCAAAAGACCCTAATCACACACGCTCAAAACAACCCCAACGTTGTAAAACCAAATACCATATTGAATATTTACCGAGTACACAATTTGTGAAATGATGCCCGTCTCTTAGGGGAGTAGCCTGCTAAAAATACAACTGTATTAAACTAATGAGTAAGTTTATCAACACAATATCACCCATGTGTATGGTAACTTTGTGATGTTGTAGCAAGTATTATCGGCAACTAAGCCGCCCTAATTTGAACAAATTTAACCTCAAATGCTCAGTAGTTCTTCTTGTTTTTTATACATCACTTACGCAATAACACCCTTTTGTATCAGCAATTAATAATTCCGAATTAAAACCTGCGGCTAAGTTTGTAATTACTGTTTCAACAAAACCACTGCCTTGTGAGCACGCTAAACCTTCAGATAAAGGGCCTGCATAAACAAACTTCCCATTTTTATCGATAATTACCGCAGCCGGTGTAGCTGGTATAACGTGTTTTAAATTTTGCGAAAAAGGTAACTGTACAATGTTAATCCCATTATTTTTAGCAAACTTTTTTAGTGATGATATGTGGTTTTTTGCTTGCTTTGCACAACCGCAACTTGGTTCCATAACCAATACAAGTGAGGCAGCATTGCCATCATCCCATGCTAATTGCTTTTTAAAATCAGCGAACCAGCTCTTTTGTAATAGCATTTGGTTACCATCAAAAGCTTTTAACTGCCCAGCCTGAAAGTACACAAGCCCAGATACAACAAAAGCCAACCACAGAAAAATGATCAGCTTTAAAAAATGAGGGCTATTTGAACTTAGCAATACTTTGCTCTAGCACATCAATACTCACATCAATTAGTTGCACTTTAGCGGTAAGTTGCTGCACTACTTTTGTATCTTCGTGCTGATTTTGTCGCATAAAATCAGTCCCTTGTGCTATTTGTGCAGTATTTATAGCCTGCTCTGCAACAACTTGAGCCACTGAATCAGTACTCACTGACACGGCTTTAATTTGCTCACTCATCGCAGATATATTTTCTTTCATTGCAGTACTTATTGCTGTTAAATCAACAACAAAATCGACACATTGACTCATAGACTGTGTTGACGTTTTACTGTTATTAACTAGATCTTTTAGCGTAAGCCCAATTTTATCTGTGGTCGCTTTACTATTATTAGCAAGCGATCGTACTTCAGATGCAACAACTGCAAAGCCTCTACCATGCTCCCCCGCCCTAGCGGCTTCTATTGCTGCATTAAGCGCAAGGAGGTTTGTTTGCTCTGCGATACCTGATATTTCATTAAGTAACCCCGAAATAACATCTCCAGCCGCAACTAAGTGGTTAATTTGCTCTTCCGTATGATTTAAAAGTGTTAGTAATTCTCTACTTTTACTGTCGGTTTGTAATACATCATTTAAAACACCGCTTGCTGCTTGGGTAATATTATCAACTTGATGCTTTAAAACTTCACTTTCTTCTTCTACAAGTTTGAAACCATTAGCAACTTGAGCGCCTGAATTAGCAATTTCGTCTGTTTGCTGCGTGCGCTGTTGAGCGCCATCTGCTAATTGGTCATGTACCTGAATTAATTCTTGTGAGTTTGTTTGCAAAGACGCTGATTGGGTTTGCACTTGCTTAATTACATTACTTAAATAATCGAGTAATGTATTAAAACCATTTACTGCTTCGCTTTGTGTATCATCTGCTCGTAATGAGAGCTTTATATGTTCTGGGTCTTGCATTATTTGTTCTGTAGCATAACTAAGTGATAGCCCTGCGCTGCGTTCTTGTTTTAGCGTTATTGCTATGTAAGCTACAACAACCACTTCCACTATTGCATAACCAGCGTGAATAAGCACAGTTGTAAAAGCAAGTCTATCTGGGTCAAACACATAAAAGCCGGTGTTTTGTGTCTGCAAGTAATAAAATGATAAATGATGTACTGCCACAAACAAAATCGCAGTAATAAATACACGCCACTGCACAAATACGATTAACATTGGCATTAAAATGAATATTTCAAAATGTACTTCAATTAATCCAAAGGTTTGTTGTATATGTAAAAAAGAGAACATCATTATCGCAGCAGCAACTACATGAGGAGTTATAGAGCTATTTTGTTGCGTGTTTAAGAGCCATATCGGTAATAATGATAGTGGTAAACCTATCATAAAAGCTTGTAATAACGTGTCAAAATACAAGCCTATAGCAATAGACTCGACAAATAAAAGACTAAATATAATTGTAAATAACCGACTGACACTAGACATAAAAACCTTAAATTTTGTTTATATTACTTTTTAACAAGCTGACGAGCATGATACGTAAAAAATGAAAAATAGTTCATAAGTTAAAATAATAAATGGTACATTTTATAAATATTTATCTTATTGCCAACATATAAGTAACTTATTTAATAATAGTGAGTACTTTCTTAAATGTAGGCGTTGCTGCTTTTTTAGTCCACTGAAAAATAACCGTTTCCGCACATGAAATTACGGCACCAGCTTGTCTTAATTGTTCGATAGCAATCTGCTCATGCTTTTTGTTACGTGATCCAACAGCGTCAGCAACGACAAAAACATCAAAACCACTTTGTAATAAATCCAAACATGTTTGTAGCACACAAACATGTGCCTCCGTTCCAACAACTACAATTTGAGGACGTTCATAACGCTTTAATAACTCTAAAAAGTCAGGCTCAGCACATGCGCTAAAATGTGTTTTATCAAAGTAACTAGCCTGCGGTAAACCATCTCTTATTTGTTGGAGCGTACCACCTAAGCCTTTTTTATATTGCTCAGAAATTAAAACAGGTACACTATGAATAACACTTGCCTGCGATAATTTTAGTGTGTTGGTTAAAATATCAGAAAAGCCACCAATTGCAGGGGCTAATTTTTCCTGTAAATCAATAATCAACAATACACTTTTTGTAGCATCTACATTACGTACAATATTCATATAGCTTCACTTGTACTTTAAGTTATTATTTATACAGATTAACCCAAAATTAATATAATGCGCACCTACATTTAAATATTAAAGTTGAACAAAGCTTTAACTTTTCATCCATAAGAAACGTAAAGTACATAACCAACTCAATACATGCATTATCTCTGTGTACAGCTATTATTGTTAAGTGCGTTATAACTATGTAGTACTGACTTAATTTTAGCTAAAAACAAACATACGACTTAAAACTCAATCTACTGTTGCAACTCTATATTAAGTAAGTATATTTAATATAAAAAGTTATGCTATATTCAGTATTTATTCAGGTACAACAATTCTAATAAGGTGCGTCTGTTAGTGAGCTTTAGCAAGTTATTTTTCTCTATCATTACTTTTGCAATTATTTGTACAGGGAATGCTTCTGCAACCCAAGATAATGCTCAGCAATTGCAACGAATTTCAACCGAGGAAGGTTTATCTCATAGCTATGTAACCAAGTCATTACAAGATGATTTAGGTTATGTTTGGATAGCCACCGCGCAAGGTTTAAATAGATTTGATGGCTACCATGTAAAAAGCTTTGATGGTGGTTTAGGCTTAGATGAATACAGTGTTGCTACTTTATTTGAAACTAATGATGGGCACATAATTGTTTCAACAGAGCTCTCGGGGGCTTATTTAATTAACCCAACCACTCTAGCTACCACTAAAATTTATTCCGGAAAACCTCCTACAGAATCAAGTATATATTCTTCAATTTCAGCAATGGCACAAAAAGAAGACGTATTTTATTTTGCAATACGTAATCAAGTTTACATATTCAACCCAAGCGATAATACTCTCACTCTTGAAGTTAGCATGTTAGAGGAGACTAATTTTATTCGCGCTTTAAATATATATAAAAATAGTTTGTATATAGGAACAAGTGATGGCTTATATGTTAAACAATTAGACAGTGTTGGTATTGCTAAAATAAACCTGCATCAAACTACCCTCGATACCGCCGACAGTAATAATATAAAGTTTTTAGCAATAGATTCTCAATTTGGTTTGTTAGTAGGTACAGTTGAAGGTATGTACGCTATAGGGTTTGATAATTATCGCCTTTTAGACACATCTAACGTATCTACACTTATCTCTAGCTATAATATTTCAGATTATAAAAACACACCCTATGGCGAATTTATAGCAACAGAACAAGGGCTTTTTCAATATTATCGGGATACTGGCAGCACCGAGCTTATTTTAAATTTTAGTAGCAGTAAATTTAATATCACCGAAGATAACATAAACAGTTTAATGGTAGATAAAACGGGCATGTTTTGGCTGGCATCGCGTACTCAAGGCGTGTTTACATGGGCAATTCAAACTAGGCGATTTAATAAAATAATGTTGGACGGTAACAACGTTATTAATACTATTTACCAAGATAACGATAACTCAATTTGGTTTGGAACTGATGATGGCATTACCCATATATTAAATAATTCAAAAAAATCTAAAACCTACCTTAAATCAGACGATAAAAAAGCAGAGTATGGTCATTTTGCTATATTTAATATTATTCCTGCTCACTTAACTTCTGAGTCAAAATTTTTGTGGCTAGTGCGCATGTATGACTTGGTATTATTTGATAAAACAACAGGAAAAATAATCCCTAAAAAGCATCAAGATGAAAAACAAGGGATGCCTCGTAATTATTATGGACTTGCACAAATAGGCGATGATATTTTTGCTTACTTTACCGATGATAACTTTTTTATTTTTAATGCAAAAACAGAAAAAACAGAAAAAACAACTGTTATCGAAGGGCTTAAAGATCAAGTAAACCCTTTAACCGCGTATACCTTTCATAAACCGCTAAGCACTCATCCAGACGAATTACTAATAGGCACTTCAACTCATTTATATAGATATAAAGAGTCAACACAAACCCTAACAACAATATATACAGCACAAAACGTACAAGGAAAAAATTATCATACTGTTGACGATTGGATTATAGATAAAAACAATATTTTATGGCTTGCAACAACGAAAGAAGGCTTAGTTGGTGTAGATGCTAAAAATTATAAAAGAAAATACCATTTGAGCATGCGAGATGGCTTAAAAACAGAGTCTATTTACTCCTTATTACTCGATGAATATTCCTTTTTATGGATTAGTAGTAAAAATGGGCTTTACCGCCTCAATGTAGATACACAAGCACTTACGGCTTACACTATTAAAGATGGGCTCTCGGTGAGTCAATTTAATGTTGTTGCTGCTAGAAAATTAAATAACAACAACCTCGTATTTGGCAGCGGTTATGGCGCGCTTTCATTTAATGCTGCTGATTTTATAGAGCAACCTGCTGATAGTGAACCACTGCAAACTAAAATAACAGATGTAACTCTCCTATCACGAAAAGTTAGTTATCACCCTTCTCAATACTCACTAATACCTTTGGAAATTAAACATGATGATATTGGTTTAGAAATCAGTTTTTCTAACTTTGACTTTCAGAACATAGATAAAACACGTTACGATGTTTCTTTAATTGGACCAACCTCATTAAATTATGAAAATTTAAAATCAAATAAAATCTTCTTTACTAAACTCCCTCCTGGCGATTATAAACTTAACGTGTCGTCACACAATTTAAATGGCACTACTTATAACAAATCTAATGCACTGCAATTTCATGTTGCTTATGCAACTTGGCAATCACCAATAGCCTATATTTTTTATACATTGTGTATCATTGTTATTTTACTGCTTATTTTTTGGCAATATAGAAGTCGACAAATTGAGATTGGAAAAGCCCATAGGGCAACGGCAAACTCACAAAAGCAAACTAAGTTAGCACTAAGTAATAATAGAAGTGGTATTTGGGACTATAGCTTTAAAGATGGCTCGGTAAACACGCAACGAGGTAGTGAGTTAGGCTATCCTGATTTACCAGATAGAATACCGTTAACGGACTTTTTAGAGATAATACACCCAGATGATCGCAGACGATTCGAAAGCCAGTGGGTTACTTATATAACGCAAAATAAGCCACAGCAACATTGGCAAGCCACTTATCGTTTACGCCACAAAGCAGGACATTGGTTATGGTACCAAGATACCGGGCAGGTTATATATAAAACATCGTCAGCAGAGCCTATGTATGTGTCTGGTATATATACAAACATTACCGATCAACGTGCAAACGAGCAACAGGCGAGTATTTTAGGTGAGGCATTTAGTCAAATAAACGATTGGCTACTTATTTTAGACGATCGATTAATGCCTTTTTCAGCTAATAATAGTTTTATTGATACATTTTCAAACTCAAAAGATACAACCAAACTTAGCCCTAAACTGTTTATTAATGCAATGGGTAAAGCAAAGTGTAAAGAGTTTACTGCTAAACTAAAATCGTTAAAACCAAAACAAAATTGGCGAACAGATACATATATAAATACAACAAAAAATAAAAATCATCCTATTCACTTAAGTGTTACTGCGGTTGCTAAAGAAAACAATCAAGTAAGTTACTATGTGGTTGTTATATCTGACTTAACCGAGCAAAAACGCGCCGAAGATGAACTTCGTTATTTAGCAAATTACGATCCTTTAACGCACTTGCCTAATCGTAGTTTAATGTATCAAAAAATTGAAAACGCGATTAAGGAAGCTCAAAAAAATAATACTCAGTGTGCTGTTTTATTCATAGATTTAGACAAGTTTAAACCCGTTAATGATTCATTTGGGCATGCCATTGGCGACAAACTACTATTCAACATAACTCAGCGTGTAAATAAAACCCTTAATAGCAATGCCACTTTGGGGAGACAAAGCGGTGATGAGTTTTTAGTACTTATTCAAAATATAGAGTCAATACACTCTTTAAACCAAATGGTTAAAGGTATAAGTAATGAATTTGCTAATAAAGTTGTTATAGAGGACTTTTCTATCAATATATCGGCAAGTATTGGTGTAGCACTGTACCCTTTTGATGCTAATTCAACCGATACTCTAATAAGAAACGCTGATGTAGCAATGATGCATGCAAAACAAAATGGTAGGAATGGGTTTAAGTTTTTCAGCGAAAAAATGAATGAAAAAATAAAACAAAAGTTACTTCTTGAAAACGATTTAAAAGACGCAGCCAAAGACAATCTTATTTTTAATAATTACCAACCAATTATCGACGTACAAGCAAGAACAATTAATGGCGTTGAGTTACTTATGCGTTGGAAAAATAAAGGGCAGCTTGTCTCTCCTGCTAATTTTATTCCTATTGCCGAAGAAACAGGGCTAATAGAGTCACTTACTGAGCAAGCATTAAAACGCGCGCTGATTGAATTGGCTCCAATTTTAAGTAACAACCCTTTGTTTTATATTTCTTTAAATTTATCACCAAAGCATATTTTAAAAGGAAATATAGCAGAGCGCTTGCTGTCTATTATTAGTGATCAGCAAATAAGCCCAATACAACTTCGTCTCGAGATAACAGAAAACACCTTACTAGAAGATAAAGTTAAAGCAGAAAAACAGTTACAGAAACTGAAAAAAATAGGATTTAAGCTACTACTTGACGATTTTGGAACAGGTTACTCCTCGCTTACGTACTTGAGCCAGTTTCCTATTAATGTAATTAAAATTGACCAAAGCTTTGTAAGCAGTATCGGGATTGAAAAAGGCGACGAATCGATTATTAAAACAATATATTCATTAGCTGAAAATTTAGAGTTGTCTTGTATTGCCGAAGGAGTCGAAACACGTAAACAAATGACATTTTTAACGAGTATGGGTTGTCATATACAGCAAGGCTATTATTTTGCTAGACCTATGAGCGCTAAAGATTTACGCGCGAGTGATTGTTTTATAAAGATTATCGACTTAATTTAAGTATTAAAAATAGCTCATACGCTTATTTAAAAAGCCTATGAGCTATAATTATTGAACTTAGATAGTTAGTGAATATGCTGATGTTCTTCGTGGCTTTCTATTTGTAATACACTGTTTTTAACATTAAATTTTTCAGATAACAGTTGCTCTACTTTTAAGCGACATGCTTCATCATGTTTTTCAATCGTACAGTGTTGTTTAAGCACAACGTGAGCACCTACAACAATATCTTTGTACTTACGCGTAACAGTGACATTGTGCACGTTATGAACATGCTCTATATGGGTTATTTCGTATTCTAGGTCAGTTACTTTAGGAAGTTTTGCTTTATTTAATCGCAACCCTTTTATACAGCTAATAATAACTTTAACGCCTGTAAACAATACAAAAGATGCGATTAGCATACTCGATAAAATATCAATGATATCCCAACCAGTAAAGTAAATAAGTATGCCAGCAACAAAGGTCGAAACCGTTGAAATTAAATCAAAAAACGAATGTAAAAATACTGCATAAATATTAATGCTCGCTTTACGTCCTTTGTATAAAACCCAAGCGGCTGCACCATGAAACAAAAAGCCAATACCAGCAATAGTCGACATTAAAAAGCTATTTATAGCGAGTTCATGTCCCTCATGATGATGGATAAAGCGCTCGCCACCTTCGTATAAAATGACTAAGCTAATTGCTAAATATAAAAAGCCATTGATGAGTCCACCAATCAGCTCTGCCCGTTGATGCCCATCGTTGTAGGTTTTAGCAAAGTGGATCGCTAAGCTTGAAGCTATTAAAGCTATAAAAAGCGAACTATTATGAACAAACAAATGCCCTGCATCGGCTAGTACCGCGAGTGAATTTGAATAATATGCGCCAATGACTTGAATAAACATGAACGAACACGTGATCGCCAAAGCAATTAATAGCCGACGGCGAGAAGCCTGGTGTGTAGTGATTTCTGTCATGAAATGCTTGAATTACCTATACTAAAAATGCAAATAAGCCTTTAGAAAGGCTTATTGAGAAAAGAGTAATGATATACAGTATCAATTATAATACGTAGACTAAATAAACGCACTAAAAAATTCGTTAAATGGATAATACTGTACTAAAAGTAATTAAACAGGTATAAAAAATCATAGTGTAAAAATACTTTACATAATAACTAGATATATAAATATGGAGAGATGAGTGGGGGTATATTCAATAAATAAGATGCGAGATACTTTATCTGTCTTCCCTCTTGCAATTTTACTACATGATAATAGTACTAATTCTTATTATGCTAATAAATCGGCTCAAAAGCTCTTTCATATAGATGAAGAAAAATTATGTAACCGTGCTCAAGTTAATATAACGTTTATGAGCCCTCAAAGTAAAAAGCGATTTTCTATTGATGCGCTTTTCGATCGTTACATAAATCCGCATACAGATAACCACATAATCTTAAATATCAAAAAAGACAAATTACGACTAAACGCTAAACTAGCTAATCTCAGTCACACTCTTTCGTTAATTACTTTTGAGCATATTCATACGCATATTGATGAACAGAATCACTTTGATAATATTATTTCTAAAATTTCAACCGAATTAATAGATATACAAAACGATAATATAAACAATCAGATTGATTATGCCTTAAAAGCTATTGGCAATGTTTGCCATGCAGATCGCAGCTATTTATTTAAATTTAGTAACGATCGAAAAAGCATGTCTAATACACATGAATGGGTCAACGAAGGGGTAACGCCTTTTATTGATCGATTACAAAATGTGCCAGATAGCGAACTCCCCTATTTTTTTGATGTTATGAACGTTACACATATTTTTAAAGCCAGTGATACAAGCGAATTACCGCAACAAGCTAAAGCTGAAAAAGATGAGTTTGAATTACAAAAAATCAAATCAGTGCTTTGTATTGGATTAAGGTATGACAAAGAAATAGTCGGCTTTATTGGCTGCGATTGCGTTAAAAAACAACGAGATTGGAGTGATGTTGACCTAATTCGCTTAAAGCTCGTTGGCGAAATGATCGCAAATGCATTTAAAAACATTAACTACAAAGAAGAACTTGAGCAGACTCAACGACAACTAATTAATGCCAATCAAAAGCTTAACGAGTTGGCAAACACTGATGGATTAACAAATATTGCTAATCGTCGCCGGTTTGATGAAACGCTCAAAAATGAAATTAAACGTTGCGCACGCCACAAACAATCAATTTGTTTGATTATATGCGATATCGATTTTTTCAAGCTTTATAACGACAATTACGGGCATCAGCGAGGCGATGAAACTTTAAAACGAGTTGCAAGTTCACTGCACAATTTATGTAAGCGACAAGGCGATTTAGCCGCGCGTTATGGCGGTGAAGAATTTGCTATTATATTGCCTGCAACCAATAGTACAAATTGCAAAGTGTTTACTGCGCTTATTCAAAAAGAAATTGCCATGCTAGCAATAAACCATAATTATTCAAACGTAGCTAAACACGTAACACTTAGCATAGGGTTTTATACTTTAATACCTGATAAAACAACGACCCCAGAGAGCATTATTCATAATGCCGACAAAGCGTTATATATAGCTAAAGAAACGGGTCGAAATAAAGTATCTGAATTTGTAATAAGTAACCAAAAATAAACATTCATAAATCGGCTTTACTGTTTACAACTACTATTGAGTGGCAATATTTAGATTAAAGTACAACTGGCGGCTCAAACTGCCCGCTTTTTATACCTGAAATTTGCAATACCGTGCCCTGTACATCACAAGTTAAATTGTCGACGCTATCGTAAGCCGAGGTAACAAATAGCAATTGTGCATTTTCACCGCCAAATGCCGTACATGTTGGTTTTATTGCTGCAATATCCAGAGTTTCTATTATGTTCGCTTCTGGCGACAAACATATAACACAACCCATTCCCCATACTGCTAACCATAAATTACCTTCACTATCGACAACGCAACCATCAGGGTCAATATCTGTATTGTCAAAGCGATAAAACTCATGTGCAGCACTGTTTGGCGCTCCAGTTTGCGCATCAAGGCTCAACATATAAATACAACTTGTTAGCGAATCACAGTAGTAGGCACGCAAGCGAGGTTTATCAAAACATAACCCATTCGGAATTGTTAACTCTGTTACTACGCATTCAATTAGCTGTTTATAGTAACGATAAATTTTACCCTGCCCTTTTTCAGCATTTACGTGCATGGTGCTTAACCAAAAACCTCCCCAAGGATCGGCACGTCCGTCATTTGAACGAGTATTTGGCTGATCGTTCTCTATAGCTATTATTAGCTCTCGCGTATTACTAATTATATGGTAACGATAAATACCCGTATTTGTGCCAAGTACTAAATAGTCGGCATTTAACCAAGCAATAGCAGTCACTGTATCCGGCATCGTTACTTGATTAATAATAGGGAGAGTTTGCGACTCAATATTTTTAATCTCGGTAGATATTGTGTTTAAAGTTTTTTTTGGAGTGTTATCTACTTTTTTGCTAAACAGAGTTTTTTTATCAATATCTACCCAAAATAACGTATTAAGCAGAGGATGCCAAAGAGGGCTCTCTCCCAATCGATTTTGCGTGCTATTAAATACTGTTACTCTAAAATCTAGCATAATTATTATTCTGTTTATTAACAAAAACTTGAAGATCTAAACCTTATCAGAAAACATTAAGCTGTGCGACGCTATAAGCTGTATAAATACTGATATATGCAGTGTTTTTAAGTATATATATAAAAACCTATCGAGTTCCCCTCTCATGCTTACTTGGCTAAATTACTCTTTATTACGGCATTAATTTTATAAATAATTTTAGCCCTGAACTTACTTTATATTTATGCGCACATACCTTCTCTCGCTCTTTTGGCGGTTAATTGATACCATAAATAATGAATAAAAAGGAGTTACGATTATGATTAATAACACAAAAAATACGCTTGTAGTTGAAGGTGGTGCTATGCGCGGTATATTTGCTGCAGGTGTACTTGATCAGTTTTTAAAGCAAAACTATCAACCATTCGAGCGCTACTTTGGCGTATCGGCTGGTGCAACCAATATCGCAGCATTTTTATGCAAACAACCTATGCGTAACTACAAGGTAATTACCGATTATTCTTGTCGTCCTGAGTTTATTAATTTAGCACGCTTTATTAAAGGGGGTCACTTATTTGATTTAGACTGGCTATGGCAAGAAACAATCCGCGAAGTGCGTCTGCATACCGAAGTATTTGAGCAAATCCCTCATGAGTTTTACATTGTAGCGACTGCTATAAAATCAGGTGAAGCACAATACTTAAAAGCCACCAGTAACGATATGGTCCATCAACTAAAAGCTTCATGCGCAATTCCAATTGCATACAGAGACAACCCAATAATTAACGATATAGCAATGACCGACGGCGGTGTAGCCAACTCAATCCCTGTAATAAAAGCATATGAAATGGGTGCACGCGAAATAACCGTTATTTTATCTCAGTGTTTGGGGTATCGTAAAAAGCCAAGTAAAGCACCTTGGCTTACTAAAAAAATATATAAAGACTACCCAGGGCTAATACAAACAACATTAGGCAGAGCTGATTTTTATAATAAAAGCATCGACTTCATTATGAATCCGCCTAATGACTGCAAAATTAATATTATTGCACCACCTAGTAACTTTAAAGTTGGACGCACCACTAAAAAATTTGAAATACTTAATAGTGGTTATAATATGGGTATTAAAGCCGCTAAAACATATTTAGGCTAACACCCTATTATAAAATGAATCTAATCTAATAACTGAGGGGCTTTACCGGCAATTATTGCAGTTAGTAGCCCTGCAACCATTGCACCTGCGATTGTACAAATTACGCCACCAATAAAACCATAAACACCTGTAAAGCACATTACTGATATTATAAATAATATAGTGCAAAACAATGCTTTAATTGGTCGTGTTATTGTATTTTTACGCAGGTTCAGCATCATTAATAATAAACTCACCAAAGCTGTCAGTATCAATAATTCATTCATGGAACTTGCGCCTCTAAATATGGTTTTGTTGACGTTTTTATTTTTAAAGCACACCAAATACATACTATACCCACCAGCATAAAGCTGGCATCGACAACTGCGACTAGCCCACTATTAAAATTAATAATATTACTGTGACCAAATAAAATATTTAACGGTAATACAGCACTAAGCACCAAGCCACAAAGTAAAAGTGTTAGTTTAAAGTAGTTTTTATAATGCATAGGAAGTAATCCAATAAGTAACCACCCTAACCAACTATAAAAGAATATCGGTCCAAAATAAGCATTTTGTGCAGCACCACTTACACTGTAATTTAGTATTACTTGCACTGGAAATAATACAAAGCTTGCCAACACTAAGCCACCACAACTACCAATTATAAAACGGTTCCAACGAGCATAAGCACTCAATGTTAAAGTGGGGTTACTGCCACGAGTACGTTTCGCTAGCCACATCATCATTCCCGATATAGGCAATAGTGCCGTACTAAATCCGAGTAATACCCATAGTAATTTAACAAAAACACCCGAAAAATTACCAAAGTGCAGCGGAAACATCAGCTCTATTACTTTTATCGATATACCTGAAATATCACCAAAACTACTCATCGACTGTACAAATTTACCATTTCCTTGATAATGCAATAACTGAGATGCGACAGCCTCACCACCTAACAAACGTATATATACCTGCGCGTTTGCATCATTATGCGCCATTATGGTTACATCTCTAACTATTGCATCGGGGTAACGACTGTGGGCATTTTCTAAAATAGTGTTTATTTTTGTAGGTTGCTTAACGTGACTAACCACAGTTTCAGGAATTGCAGTAAAAGTCTCTATTAACTTATCTTGATCCCCACCAAAGCTTACAAATGCAGCCGCTGGTAATAAAATAATGGTTGCTAGTCCTAAAAATGCACCTGTAAAACCAATAACGACATTAAATACGCTTCCCCAAATACCAATTACTTTATGAGCATCACTTATTGCTATATCAAGCCCTTTACCACGCCTAAAAGTGAATAATTCTTTTATCAATTTACGATGAATAAACAAGCCAGTCACTGCACTAACGAGTAACGTTAAACCTAAAAATCCAGTAAGTATTAAACCTATTGGTCGTCCTAAGTGTAAATCAGCATGAAATTCACCAATATAAGTAGGTGCATCGGTTTTTTTACCAGCATAAAATGCTTTGCTCGGCCCGTAATATGTATCTACTAACGCTAAAGTGTCTGGATGAAACTGAAATACCTTTGCAACCTCCTCGCTATAATTTTCATCGCCATGATGAGATTCATACACCAGTGTTAATAAGTAAAAATTATGCCCACTTGGCATATACACATGAATATTCTCGCCAAATTCGCTTGGTACTTGTTTATAGTATTCGTTCACGAGTCGGCTAACTTGAGTACTTGGTACGTATTGGCTTGTTTGTAATTCAGGGTTTGCCCAAATTTTTAATTCAGGTCGCGACAACACAGCCAATGCACCGCTAAATGCGATAATAAATAATAATACGGCAGTAACTATGCCAACCCAGCTATGTAATAAAAATAGCTTTTTTAAAGTAATCGATTTCATCCTTGCCCCTGCGTTAACGCCCAAAAACTCATTAATCCGTGTGAAGCACACAAAAAAAGCATAACGACAAAAGGTTGCCACACCTTTTGCGCTAAATAAGCATAAATAAATAACGCAGTCCAAATTATTGGAAACAATAAAATCGGCAATAAAATTTGCTCATTCATTCCAAATGGTAAGTAAGTAGTCATTCCAGGAATTATTATAACGGCAGTAATAAGTGCAAGCACACATGCCAAAAAGTGCCGTCTACGCGTTGCGTTAAACGTTTTTTTATTATTCATTATTTATCCATAAAACTAGCGAGTACATACACAAAACCGTACATACAAATGATAACTATTGTTATTATATTGTTTGTTTGTGTATTAATGCAATTCATTAAATAAATTTTAGTTGTAAAAGCGCTTTTGATATTGCCTATAAACTTTTATCCTACGCGACACTTTTGGCTTTAAGTACGCACCCTGCGTACATTTTTATTTAGGAACATATTGAGCGTGGACATTATTAACGCAATTATTTTAGGTATTATCGAAGGTATAACTGAGTTTTTACCCATTTCTTCAACTGGGCATTTAATTGTCGTATCAAAATGGTTGGGGATAGAGTCAACCGACGCAAATCTTGCATTCGAAGTTATTATTCAACTAGCAGCTATATTGGCAGTACTTGCCAATTACAAAGACAAATTCAGCCCTAAATATTTAAACTTGTGGTTTAAAGTCGCCATTGCATTTATTCCCTTAGGCATTATTGGCTTTATATTTAGCGATGTAATAAAAACACTCTTTAGTGTGCCCGTAGTAGGCATAATGTTTATTGTCGGTGGAGTAATTTTTTTACTACTAGAGAAAAGTTATAAAGAGCCTAACTGCACCACAACTGATGTAACGCAAGTTACTTACAAACAAGCTCTTTGGATTGGCGTAGCACAAGTATGTGCGCTTATTCCAGGTACTAGTCGCGCAGGAAGCTCTATTGTTGGTGCTATGCTGTGTGGTTTAAATCGTAAAGCCAGTGCAGAGTTTTCGTTTTTACTTGGCTTACCTGTACTTGCTGCAGCCTCTAGTTACGATTTACTAAAACATTATCAATTATTTACTTTTGATGATCTAACCGCTCTTGCCGTTGGGTTTGCCACTGCATTTATAGTTGCATATTTTACAATCAAATTATTTATACGCTTTTTAGAAAATTTCACTTTTGTAAGTTTTGGATTTTATCGAATCATATTTGGTGTTATTTTATTAACCATAGCCTACACATAAGAGAATATTATGAGCGAAAAAATAAACGAAGAAGCACTCCACGCCCTTAAAATTGCATTTACTTACATGCCTCAAGCTATTGAAGTAACTAAATACGAATACGGAGAGCGTTACCAAATCGTACTTGATCACATAGAAGCCGTTCGCGAAACCCTACTTATAAACGATGTAGATCCCGACGAAGTGGGTGGCGACATAAACCCAGAGTACACACCAAACTCAACGTACTAAGTTAAAAATACACTGTGAATAAAGCCTTATTCACAGTGTATTTAATTTATTGTCAATTTGATTAACTAAAATCTAATAACTATTATAACTGATAAGCAATTCGGATTAGAACCAACTAAAACCAAGGTTATTTTAGCCATATAGCATTTTATAAAATCTATAAATTATTAAATAAATTCCAAAAATAACAGGATGTTTTCAATTGAATTTTCTAAGACGCTTTCACGATATTGTATCTAACCAAAACCTAAACTTTGAGAACAAAACTCAAAACCTTTTGGCGTTTGGGCTTGAGGTTTTTAACCTTGATTTAGCTATTATTAGTAAAGTTGAAAATAATTTGTACACCGTACTCTACGTAATTACCCCTGATAACTCATTACCTACAGGTACAACGTTTGATTTAGATGGAACCTATTGTGTACACACACTTGAGGCAAATTCAGCGCTTGCATTTCATAACGCCTCGCAAAGCACGATTGCAAACCATCCTTGTTATATTAATTTTCAGCTTGAATCATATATTGGTGCACCTATAAAAATTGGGTCCGATATATTTGGTACCGTTAACTTTTCTTCAGCTAATAAATCCCCCGTATTTACCGATGAAGCCTACGATTACATTGAACTATTTGCACAATGGTTAGGTTCAGAGTTTGCTCGAGCAATTACTAAAACTCAATTAATAGAAAACAGTAAAACACTTATTAAATTAGAAAAGGTAGCTAACATAGGCACCTGGGAAGTTGATTTAATTAAGCGAAAGGTATCATGGAGTAAGCAAACTAAACGTATTCATCAAGTAGATGACTCTTTTACGCCAGACTTTGACTCTACCATCGAGTTTTACAAAGAAGGGAAATCCAGAAAAAGCATTGCCGCGGCTGTCGAGTCAGCTATAAAAAATGGTGAGAAATGGCATTTAGAGCTTGAGCTTGTAACAGCAAATAAAGATACCTTATGGGTGTCTGCGTTTGGTGAGGCAGAGTTTAACGAGGATAAATGCGTGCGCCTATTTGGCACATTTCAAGATGTAACCGAGTCAGTAATACTAAGAGAAGAACTGCAAAATAAAAAAATTGAAGCAGAACGCTTGCTAGAGGATCGAAGTATGCTGCTTGCTAAAATAAGTCATGAGCTAAGAACACCTCTAAATGGCATTACCGGAATGCTAACCACACTTATAGATGAACATAGCGAAGAAAAAAGATCCGAAAAAATAAAAATAGCCCTGCGTAGCGCCGATATACTCCTTAGTATAATTAATGAAGTGTTGGATTTTTCAAAAATAAACCATGGCGAGTTAACGCTAGAGCCAACCAACTTTTTGCTAAAAACAATTTTTACTGATCTCGGCTCGTTATACACACCTTTATTTAAAAACGGCAATGTAGAGTTGATAATTAACAATGAAATTAATGATAATTGTTGGGTTTACTGTGACAACGCTCGGCTCAGCCAAATTACCTCCAATCTATTAAGTAATGCGTTAAAATTTACCGAGCGTGGTTCGGTAAAGCTGCATACATCTATAACTAAGGCAAAAAATAAACAAACGCTAAACATTGATATAAGCGATACAGGTAAAGGAATGACGAGTAGCTTTCTTAAATCTTTATTTTCTCCTTTTACTCAGGAAGTCGATGCTAAAAACAGCAAAGGTGGCACAGGGCTTGGGCTTGCAATAGTTAAAGAGCTTGTTGAGTACATGGGTGGCAAAATAAAAGTAAATAGTATTGTTAATCAAGGCACTACTTTCTCGTTGCGTATCCCTATCGAGCTTGGAAATGAGACAACAGTTGAATTAAATCCGTTATCAAAAATAAATATTAATGCCTGTAAGCTTTCTGTTTTAGTGGTTGATGACAACGATATAAATAGATTAGTTCTTGATGCATCGTTAAGTAAACTCAATATAAAGCCAGACTTTGCTATAGATGGACAAGACGCCATATTTAAATGCAAACAAAAGCATTACGATCTTATTTTTATGGATTGTATTATGCCAATATTGGATGGCTTTGAGGCAACCAAACAACTGCGCTCACAAAATATATGCACAGTAGAGGCTACTTACATAGTTGCATTAACAGCAAATACCTCATCGCAAGACAAGCTTGCATGTAAGCAAGCTGGTATGGATATGTTTATATCTAAACCCTTTAAAATGCACTCATTAGAAATGGCAATTGCATCCGCCGTAAAACTGTTAAAAATTGAAACTAATTAACTTAAATTTAAAAACTAAAAAACAATAAAATTGTGTAGAGAATAACAATGAAAAGTATATTTAGAATTGTTTTACTTACCGTATTAGCAATAGCGCTATTTAAAGGTTTCTCAACTCAAGAGTGGCAATCATTGATTATAATTATTGCTGTATCTGGTTTTTTACTATTAACGAGCTTTAGTACAACGACTGCTAAATCAAATCGTGGTTCGTCAAATCATACAGATAGTAGCGCATCACATAACGATAATGATTACGGTGGTAGTGATTCTGGTGGCGGGTATGATTAGTTTAAACACTCTTAAATATTCGTACTTATTTAAAACAGACATAAAAAAGCCGCCTTTGGAGAAGGGCGGCTTGGGTGAACAAACAGCGATGGGTGAACGCTGTTATATCAAGAGAGATTTCTATTAAATTTTTTATTAAATAATGTTAAGCCGCGTTCTGATCTTGTTCTGTTTCATCGCTGTGACGAATTAAATAATCAAATGCGCCTAAACTTGCTGTAGCACCACTGCCCATTGCAATAATAATTTGCTTAAATGGAGTGTTGGTTGCATCCCCCGCCCCGTACACACCAGGTAACGAAGTAGCACCTTTAGCATCAATTAATATTTCGCCAAATTTGCTAAGTTCAAGGTCGCTGTTTTTTAACCACTCAGTATTTGGAATTAAGCCTATTTGTACAAATATACCTGCAAGGGTGAGTTGTTTACTCTCACCTGAAACACGGTCTGTATAGCTTAAACCGGTTACTTTTTTACCATCACCAAGCACTTCTGTTGTTTGAGCACTTTTAATAATAGTAATATTTTTTAAGCTATTTGCTTTGCGAACAAGGACTTCATCAGCGCGAAGTGTATCGGCAAACTCAAGCACGGTTACATGCTCAACAATGTTTGCTAAATCTATAGCAGCTTCTATACCTGAGTTACCGCCACCAATGACTGCAACAGGTTTACCTTTAAATAAAGGGCCATCACAATGTGGGCAATATGCAACTCCATGACCTCGGTAATCTTGCTCGCCAGGTACATTCATTTCGCGCCAACGCGCACCGGTTGCAAGTACTAACGATTTAGCAGTTAACACTGCGCCATTTTCAAGCGTAATTTCGTAACCGTTACTACCGCTAGTAAGCCCTGCTGCGCGCTGATTATGCATTACATCTACATCGTATTCTTTAACGTGTTCTTCAAGCTGAGCAACTAATTTTGGACCTTCTGTTGCTTTAATTGATATAAAATTTTCTATGGCAAGTGTGTCAGCAACTTGTCCGCCAAATCGGTCGGCAACAATACCGGTATTTAAACCTTTTCGTGCTGAATAAATAGCGGCCGATGCACCTGCTGGCCCGCCGCCAATCACGAGCACATCAAACTTGTCTTTTTTGCTTAGCGATGCAGCTTGTCGCTCTGCACCTTTACTATCTACTTTATTAAGTATGTCAGTAAGGCTTAGTGCACCTTGGCTAAATGGTTCTCCATTTAAATATACAGCCGGTACCGCTAAAATGTTTCGCTCTTCTACTTCTGCTTGAAATAATGCGCCATCAATCATCGTGGCTTTAATATTGCTGTTTGTCGCTGCCATCGTATTGAGTGCTTGCACTACTTGCGGACATGTTTGGCAACTTAAACTTATATATACTTCAAAGTTAAGCTCTTGAGTAAGCGATTGTATTTGTTCAATGTCTTCACTTTTTGCTTTACTTGCGTGACCGCCTGTATGTAAAAGTGCTAACACTAAACTTGTAAATTCGTGCCCCATTGGTACACCCGCAAACGTAATGTGGGTATTATTTAAAGGCGAATGTACAACCATAGACGGGCGGCGTGCGCTTGTGTCTGGGTTGTTTATTACTGTAATTTTGTCGCTCAACGATGCTAAATCGTTTGCGAGACTTTCTACTTCTGTTGATTTTTTGCTGTCGTCCAAGGCGATAAGCAGCTCAACTGAATGTTTAAGCGATTCAAAATGGCTTTTTAATTGATTTTTAATGTTGTTGTCTAACATGGCTTAAGCCCTTTAATGGATAAATAAAACAGCAGTAACCCCATGCCATCAATGTATGTGCTAAATCTCAGAGTAAATATTGATGGCAAAGGATAAGGCAGTTTCCTGCCTTAATTTATAACGTTGGTTTAATTAAAATTAAATTTTACCAACTAGGTCAAGTGAAGGTGCAAGTGTGTCTTCACCTGGCTGCCAAGATGCAGGGCAAACTTCACCGTCATGAGTTGCAATGTACTGTGCAGCTTGAACTTTACGAACTAGTTCTTTAGCACTACGGCCAATACCTAAATCGTGAGTTTCAATAATTTTAATTTCGCCTTCTGGGTTCATTACAAATGTACCGCGAAGTGCTAAGCCTTCTTCTTCAATCATTACACCGAAGCTGCGTGTAATACGGCCAGTTGGGTCACCAATCATTGGGTAAGTAATTTTACCAATAGTGTCTGACGTGTCATGCCATGCTTTATGAGTGAAGTGAGTGTCAGTAGATACTGAGTAAACTTCTACGCCCATTTCTTGAAGTTGTGCGTAATAATCTGCAACATCGCCAAGTTCAGTAGGACATACAAATGTAAAATCTGCTGGGTAAAAGAAGAAGATTGACCATTTACCTAGAACATCTTTTTCAGACAATTCTACAAAGTCACCGTTGTGGTAAGCGGTTGCATTAAATGGTTGTAATTTTGTATTAATTAAAGAAGTGCTCATGGTATTTCCTCATTTATATTTAAAGTATTTATAAAGTAATCAACGCTGCCAATTAAAGTGGCCTGTCGCGTTGGCTTGATTAGTACAATACGGCTAATGAGGAATTAAATAAAATTGATTGTTTAGATTAAAACAATCGGTTTTTTGGATTGAACTTTATAACACCTTTTACCGTAACCATTCTTAGGATTGTAAAGTTGGCGAATTATTAAGATCGCTAATCCCAATACTGCTACAATAGCCGCGCTTCAAATAAGTCATTAAATATAAGGCACACCGTAATGGAAAAATTTGTTAACCACATACAACTAGGTTACTTGGGCTTAATCCCTTTTTTAGGGTGTGTAGGTTGGCCACTCATGTTTGGCAGTAATAGCCTTAACTTAGAGTTTTTTACTTTTTACAGTATTGCTATATTGGCTTTTATGGCGGGTAATTTATGGCGTGCGGGCGAGCAAAGCTATAGCAATGCAATTAAAGCTGTATTGCCTGTTATTCCTATTCCATTTTTATCGTTTATACCTACCGAGTGGACACTTGCATGGTTAGGCGCCAGTTTTTGGCTAGTACTTATTTTTGAAAAAACCACACCTCAGTGGCAAAGCTACCACAAAGATTATCAAAAAATGCGTGTTGTACTTACCTCCGTTGTGTTTGTTTGTCATATCCTTACTATTGGTATGAGTATTTACCCTAAATAGTGGTTGTAAACTTAAACATTGCGCGGTAATAAGGTAATATCCGCGCACTGCTATTTGAGGACACACCATGATTGACCAACTACGCCAACAACTTGATGAACTTGGCGAAAACTACGTAGAAAAAAACGCTGCATTTAAAATCAAAGTGATCCCATTTTTTTGTGCTATACGCATTAAAAAAGACCATAAAAGCGAAGGTCGTTTAAGTTTTTATTCAAGCCAATTACTTGAAATCTTTTTAGTCGTGCTATTTTTATTATTCGGTTTAACACTTTACGACACTAATGCAGGGTTTACCCATGGTCCTATCCATATTGCATTTGCCATTTTAATTACTTTTAATCTTATTATTAAGCAAATCGCGATTGAAGGATTAAAAACCAGACTCGCGTTTCACCGTTTAATAGCAGCAAAAGCACAAACTAATAGTGACAATGTTAGTTCGACAGAAAGTAAAAATATAAAGTAAATTATGTATTTAAATAATAAATGGCGGATCCTTACGGTGGGCGATGGCGACTTATCGTTTTCAAATGCCATCCGTAACCATGTAAACCCACAAACGCTAGTTGCTTCTACCTACGACGACGCAACTACCATTGAGCAAAAATACCAAAACAACGCGCTAAACAACCTAAAGGCGCGTAACGTTCACGTACTTAATAGCTTTGATGTTACAAATACGGCGTGTTGGCAAGGCTTAAAAGGGTATTTAAATAGCTTTGATGTGGTGATTTTTCAGTTTCCGTTAATTCCTGCTTTTGTAGGGCGCGAAGCGTTTGAAAGCAATACACGCCAAAACAGTATGAATGTACTTAACCGCGCCTTGCTACATCAATTTATTAAATACGCTAATGAGTTTGCACTAGACCCTGGTGGTCCAATGCTATGTTACATCACCTCTAAAGATGTTAAACCGTATCGTGAGTGGAATATAGAAGGCAGTTTAAACGATCGCCTAAACATTGAATATTGTGGACAAATGCAATTTGATATTAGCCACTTTGAAGGCTATAAAATTCGTAATGTTGACCGAGATAAGCACGTAAAAGATACCAGCGGTATAACCTACGTATTTAGCCCTAAAAATATTGATACACACACTAGTGAATTAAGCCCACAGCTCACAAAGCCTGCTTACTTAACACCTAATCATTGCTCGCTTTGCCGCGTTGGTCCATACATGGCAAGCGAGGACGAAACTAAACATTTAAACGCTAAAAAGCATCAGCAAATGTTGCATCTTGAGAGCGATTGGCAACAATGGTTAAATGAGTTTTATAGCTAATTAATAGCCCTACTACAGTTGATTTAATTATACGTTTTCGCGTTTAATTAAATCAGCTGCTTTTTCAGCAATAGCAATAACCGGTGCATTAGTATTACCGGTTATAATATTTGGCATAATAGACGCATCAACCACGCGCAAATTACTCATTGCATGTACTCGTAAGCTGCTATCTACCACTGCCATTGAGTCTTGCCCCATTTTACATGTACCAACCGGATGGTATTCAGTATCTGCAGTTTGGCGAATAAAGGCGATAAGCTGATCATCGTTATTTATATCAAGCGGGTAAACCATTTTTCCACGTATATTATCAAAAGCTTTGCTTTGCATAATAGCGAGTGTTTTTTTAAGCCCCAATAACATTACCTTTAAATCATCAGGGTGACTTAAATAATTAGGGTCAATAAGTGGCGCGCTGCGTGGATCGCTATCGGCTAAAGTTATAGTGCCTCTACTTTTAGGTCTCATAATACTGCTATGAATACTGCAACCATGTCCGTAATGAAGTTTACGGCTATGATCGTCAACTAACCCAATAACAAACTCTAGTTGTACATCGGGCGCAGGTGAGCTTTCAAATAGCTTTATAAATGCATGCGACTCTGCAAAATTACTGGTTAAACGCCCTTGTCGTTTACTAAACCAATCTACACACCCTTTTAAAATATGCCCTATACCTAATGGGCTCATTCCAAATGTACCCTTATTGTATTTAGCTTTAAATAATGGCACTACTGTTAAGTGATCTTGTAAATTAGCACCCACGCCTTCAAGCGGTACGGCAATTTCAATATTATGCGCTTTTAAGTGTTCCCTAGGTCCAATGCCTGAAAGCATTAATATTTGTGGCGAATTAATAGCACCGGCGCTAAGTATGACCTCTTTTTTTGCAATCAAATCAACAACCAGGTTATTACGCTCTATTTGTACTCCTTTTGCGGTGTGGTTTTTTATATTTATTTTATTAACGTGGCTATTCGTTAATATAGTTAAATTTAATCGGTTTAAATGCGGTGTTAAATACGCTTTTGCCGCACTACAGCGCTCACCATTATGCTGAGTTACCTGCGATAAACGTGCACCGCTTTGCTCTTTGCCATTTATATCGTCGCTAATATTAACGCCTTGCTCGGCGCAGGCATTTAAAAAATACTGGTTTACATGGCTTGGATTATTTAAATCTTGTACATGTAATGGACCTTTTGCACCGTGCAGTTCGTTACGTATAAACGTTTTATTGTTTTCGGCTTTAATAAAATAAGGCAATAAACTATCAAAATCCCACCCCGTATTACCATTAAAAGCCCATTGGTCGTAATCGTATTTATTTCCTCTTATATAAACCATTGCATTGGTAGAGCTCGACCCACCCAACACTTTGCCTCTAGGTACAAATCCACAACGATTATTAAGTGCTTTTTGCGGTACGGTATTGTAATGCCAGCTATTAATGCCATAAGGCACACTCGCTGCAATACCCGCAGGCATTTGTACAAACGCGCTGTTATCACTACCGCCAGCTTCAATTAAACACACACTTACATTTTTGTCCTCAGATAACCGCGAGGCAATTACGCAACCGGCACTGCCTGCGCCAATTACAATGTAGTCAAATGTTGTGATGCTCATGGTGTACCCTAAGTAAAATTCAAACCGCTTTAGCCGCAATAATGCATTTTAAAAGCCAGTAAAACTTGATATTTCTAGACATGGCTTGCAGTAAATGTATTAAACTGGTTAATTATTTAACTAGCTAGCACTATTAATTTTTAATAAATTGGCAGTGCTTTTTTCAGTGATTTTTCGATATTTTTTAGCACTTTTAGCAATACTTAAGGTTAACTATGAGCAGTTTGATTAGAGCTACGGCATTGCAGGGTATAGATACGCTAATTTTAGAATTAGGCGGAGATCCGCATACAACTCTGCAAAGCTGTAATATTAACGTTGATTTTAAAAACCTCGAAAACCAATATTTACCTTATCGTTATTACGCTGAACTATTAGAGTACTGCGCTTGTAAATTCAATTGCTCTAGTTTTGGTATTAAGCTTGCCAGTAGGCAAAGTTTTGATATTTTAGGGCACGTTGCAATAGCAGCAAAAAGCGGAACTAATTTAGGTGATGCACTTAGCTGGGTTGTTAAATACTTACATTTACACAGTCCGGCACTGAGCTTAACGTCTCATCCTTTAGAGGATGAAAAAAGCTTATTTTTATCATTCGAAATTAACCTAAAACCCTTACCTAATATTAACCAAGCGTTTGAACTAACCATTGGTTTAGCGTTAGCTATTATTAAAAAGCTGAGTAATAATCGCTGTAAACCAATTAAAGTATTTTTACCCCAAAAATTAAGTACTAATACACGTGCTTATAGCGCTTATTTTGGCTGTAAAGTGATAGAGCATCGCAATAGCGCCGGTATTGTAATTACAAAAAGTGATTTAGCACTTAAGCTTGAGCATACACAGCAAAGCAAAGTGCAGGCAGCGCTAAGCTTTTTAGCAAAAAATGCAGAGCACGCACAACAATTACCTAATCAAGTCAGTGCGTTAATAAGACCCATGCTCCCTATTTATCAATGTAGTAACCAAACTATTTCAGCTGCGCTTGGCATGCATCCGCGTACTTTACACCGGGAGCTTGCTAAACATAATACAAGTTTTGTAAAACTCAAAGATGCCACACGCCGTGCTTTAGCTGCGCATTATTTAGCGCAAAACCAATATACTCTATCAACCATATCAGAGCTTTTAGGGTATCAAGAGCAAGCAACCCTAAGTGCTAATGTTAAACGCTGGTTTGGTTGCTCTCCTAGAGCATATAGAACTAAAAAAATGATAGAATAAACGCTCTTTTATTTTCTAAGGAGTGGGTATGAACTTTGTTATTGTTGGCACCAATTTTATTAGCGACACTTTATTAGCCGCTGCAAATACATTAGATGGTTTTAACTTATATGGAGTGTGTTCACGTGCACAATCAAGCGCAAAAGCATTTTTAGCCAAGCACCCACAAAATGTACAAGCAAAAATCTTCACCTCAATAGAGCAAGTATGTCAGGATCATAATGTTGATGCCGTATACATAGCCGCCCCTAATAGCTTGCATAAACAATACGCCGTAATGTGTTTGCAAGCTGGTAAACATGTACTTGGCGAAAAACCATCAGCAGCAAATTCTAAAGAACTGACAACCATCATTGCTACAGCTAAAAAGCATCAACGCTTATATATGGAAGCGATGATGACTACCCACCTGCCAAACTTTGCACTATTACAACAAGCAATGATTAAAATAGGCACACCGCGTAAATATATTGGGCAATACAGTCAGTATTCGTCTCGCTACGATAAATACAAAAATGGTGAACGCCCAAATACTTTTTTACCTGAGTTTGCTAACGGCGCGCTAGTCGATTTAGGCATTTACCCGCTTTATTTATTAATAGCACTGTGGGGAGTCCCCAATAATGTAAGTGCAAGCGGTGTATTACTTGATACAGGTGTAGATGGCGCAGGTGATGTATTACTAAACTACGCTGATAAACAAGCGGTTATTAGTTACTCTAAAATATCGCAAGGCGATAATATAACCGAGATACAAGGTGAACTTGGTCGTATTCGTATCGAAGCTGTATCACAACTTAGAAAAGTAGAGTTTATTGCAAATAATGGAGAGCGTGAATTAGCATCTATCGCGTTTGATGAGCACTTTATGAAATTTGAAGTTGAGCATTTTATGAAATTAGCGAGTCAAAATCAGTTTGAATCAGATGTTAATACACATCAACTTTCACTAAATGTTATGAATGTGCTTGACGAAGCACGAGCGCAATTAGGGGTTATTTATCCAAATGAGAAACAAATTTAAGGTATAAGTTGCCTTAATAGCTAAATTTAAGATGGGCGTTAACCAACGACAATCAACGCCCATGGGAAGTCTAATTTAACTTTAAAGCGACAACACAGGCTTACAAGCATCTGTAATTGCTTGCCAGTTTTTGTCTTCAACGTGTTTTGCATCTACAACCCACGTACCGCCAACAGCAAATACATTTTTAAGCGCTAAAAAGTCATTAAAGTTAGCACCGTTTATACCGCCAGTAGGGCAAAATTGGCATTCTCTAAATACGCTTTTAACGCCATTTAAAAAGTTAATACCACCAGCAAGGTTTGCCGGAAATAATTTCATTTCTCTAAAGCCAGCTTGATAAGCTAATGCAATATCTGACGTATTAGAAACACCCGGTAATACCGGCACACCACTTTGTACTAGTGCATCAAGTAATTTAGGGGTTACAGCAGGTGTTACAATGTAATCTGCACCAGCATTTAGCGCATCTTTTAAAATAGGCGTGTCAATAATTGTACCCGCACCTACTTTTAAATTTGGCATAGCCGATTTGATTGCTTCAAGCACTTCAAGAGAGCTTTCGTGACGTAACACTACTTCTACTAAATCTATTCCTGCAGCATGCATAGCTTGGGTAATAGAAACTCCCGTCCTTGGGCAATCCGTTTGGATGATCGGTAATAGTTTTTGACCATTCATATACTCAGAAAACAACATAACCTACCTCTTTAAGTCACGTAAAATACGTGCCTATCAGTTAATGCGCCTTAGTGCTTTATAGTCACTTTGGTCGCTCTAGATGTGAAATTAATTACATCTGTCATATTTTTTTTGTGATACTCACGTTTTAACAAGCTTTGCTAACAACGCTTTTTGCAGAAATCACCGTGTTTTGTAAAAGTTATATTGGTACACTACCTTTACTTAATACTTGGTATTAATAAGCCGTACTGACGTAAAAGGCAGATATAAAATGCATTTTGTGCGTTTATTATGCTCTTTATGTAATAATTTATTGGTTTGTTGTTCATTAAATTATTTGAGTTATAAATAAATTTTATACGTATAGTCACTCAAATATTGTTTTTATAATTTTTATCAAAACAACCTTTAGCCAGTTAAACCTTACCATCGGCATATTAAAATTAATAAGCTAACTCTATTTAGTTAGCAAAAATAGCACATGAAAATTTACCAATCAAGATTACCAATTAATTTATTTTCAACTAAAATTGGTAATATATGATAAAATTACCAATAATATGTTGTAGTTTTTGGTAATAACATCGTTTTTGATTTTTGACATTGTGGTTAACTTTACGGTAACCTTTCGTCTTAACATTTGGTCTATGCTCTAGGTTTTATAGGACTTAGCGCCAATGGTCCTTAAGGTAATGAAGGTAAAATATGGGAAATCGTCGCTTATTTTGGCGCATAGTTGATAAAGTTGAGTCTTTAATAAACCAAGGTGAGTTTTCTGCTGGGAGTCGTTTACCCCCAGAAAGAGAGCTAGCAGAAATGTTTGACGTAAGTCGCCCTACGATTAGAGAAGCTATTATCGCATTAGAAGTGCGCGGCCGTGTTGAAGTAAAAACAGGCTCTGGCGTTTACGTTGTTGAAAAACACGACGCGCCAATAAAGTCTCAAGAGATCAGTGCGTTTGAGTTAACTCAAGCTCGCGCGTTAATTGAGGGTGAAATTGCAGCCTTAGCAGCGCAAAGCATTACAGAAGAAGAACTAGCTAAGCTACATAAAACATTAGTAGCAATGCAAGAAGGTCTGTATGTAGAACAAGCTGATCGTGAATTTCATGAAATAATAGCTCGCGCAACGCGCAACAGAGCACTCGAGTTTGCTGTTGCTAACTTGTGGGATTTACGTTTAACCAATTCGCAAATTGTGGCTGACTATAACAGCGTATGTAAAAATAATGACGATTGTGTAATGGATGAGCACACCGCTATTTATAATGCATTACAAAAACACGACGCCAATGCTGCACGCTCAGCAATGCACCAGCATTTTAATAGATTAATAAATGCGTTATTTGATGCTGTTGAAGCACGTGCACTTGAAGAAATAAAAAGAAAAAATAGCGAAAAACGCGGTCTTTATTCACTTGACGGTCTAGTTAAAAGCGCTCATTAATCTCTAAAACTAGTCAGCCCTGTGCTGGCTAGTTTTAATTTAGTATTCACGTTTATACTTATCAGCGTTATTAACGCTCTACAATAAACCCTCATATACCTATTATTAATCTCTACAAGCTAACCTAAGCAATTTTAATGGTACATTCGAACAGTTCAAAGGCTAATATTTTAAAACACGCCAAATGCATTTACGCGCAGTTTTAATGTAATTAGTACACTCCCTTAAAATGAGTAACCCAGTAACTTAATTTCAAGATAAATCTATCTCAAGCAGCTATTTCCCACACTAACCACCTAACTGCGGTGCATTTACCAGCAACAGTCCAGCTATTGGCATGCCAATTAACCTATTGCCACTAAAACCATTGTCTAGATAAAGCATCAATATCCTTGCAGTTGAATACCTTGGCGAATACCTTAATCAGGTTCAGGTTGAATGAAATATAAGCTTAATGATTTTCATCAGGCATAAAAAAATCCCCATACGGGGATTTGGTTTCCTCTCACTGCAGTGGATGCTAAAGAATCTATGTGAGAGGACGCTTTAGCGATTGCAGTGTGTGCAAGAAGCTTTTTTTAAATTAGATTTTCAATAAATTTTTATTACTTACAAAGTTTATATATAGCCAACACATCTGCTGCGCTAATTGAGTGCGCGCCTTTGTGGCTTGTAGCCCTATTAACTGAGTGTATACGAACAGCGTCTTGCGCCATTTTTTTAAACTTCTCATCAGGAATGCTTACATCTCCCAATGTTAAAAACGAATTAGTACTCTTAAACCACTTAACAACTTCGGTTGAAAGCATTTTAGCGGCTTTAGCATCGTCAGTTTCGGTTACACCAAAACAACGCCGTGCTAGTTTAGCCCACCGATGCGGCAGTACGTCTGCTAAATATTCCAAATACGCAGGAATAATAATAACCATGCCACGACCATGCGGTAAATCGTAATGAGTGCTTAATGGCATTTGAATCGCATGCATCGACATACAATCTAAATGCTCTCGTGCTTTAAAATTTGAGCGGCTATATACAGAACAAAGAGCCAACTCTCCACGTACTTTAGCATCACCTAAATCATCAAGAACTTTTTCAAAGTTATCCTTAACGCATAAAATCATTCCTTCCGTTGTACGGTCGGAAAATTCAGACTCATCCTCATCACAAAGGTAGAGCTCTACTAAATGCGAAAAAATATCAATGCAGCTATCTTGAGTTAATCGCAGTGGCACAGAAGCTAAAATCTCTGGGTCAACAATAGCTACTTTTGGTAAATAGTACGGCGAATAAGAAAGCGTTTTTTCTTTAGTTTCTGTGTTTTTAATTACCCCAGACGCATTAACTTCAGAACCTGAAGCTGAAACCGTTGGAATAGCAATTATAGGAAAAGCGCCTGTATATTTACGTCCAACATGATCATTACATGTAACATAATCCCATGATTTACCACCAGAAAATGCAGTTGCAGCAATGTACTTAGAAGCATCAATAATGCTACCACCACCAAGTGCTATTATTAGATCGCATTTTTCGGCATTAAAAATTTCAACTGCTTTATCAATGGCTTGGGTACGAGGGTTAGGCTCAATTCCAGCAAATACAGTAACGTCTAAACCCGCAGCAAGTAATACACTTTTTACCTTATTAATCACGGGATCAAGAGCTGAGCCTGGGGTATAAGTAGCTATCATTACTTTTTTACCATATTGGGCTGCAATAGTACCGACTTCGCAAACCCTACCTTGCCCAAAGATTAATTTAGTGGGAAAGCACCAATTAAAAGGTGTCATATTCGTTTACCTTACTTGTATTACGTTTTATTTTTTTAGTAAAACAAGTTACTGGTATAACCAATTTACTCACCACTTAATATTTAATATGCCACCAACAGTACAACCCATAAAAATATTGGTAAACAAACAAAGCAGACCAAATAATAGTTAACACAAACCAATCTGTCAACCAATCAAAGAGAAAGGCATTACCAAAACTTAAGCTGAATGACTTTTTAATACGACTAATGAGCCGAACAATTATTGATTTTAACAAGGTAAGTCTATTGCTCTAATACAGCCGGTAAAGTAGTTATAAGCACTTGGTTTTCCTTATTTAAAATAAGTAAAGTTACCCATAAAAATGCTCTTAGAATAAACTTACGCACATCAATAAAAGAATGTACCATGCAAAAATAATCGGTTGTAACCAAGGATAAACATGCAATCACCTTCTAAAGAATTTTTATTAGCCGTTATATGTGTACTACTCGCTATGATGACCATTCAATCTGGCGCATCAATTGCTAAACAGCTTTTTCCTATTGTAGGACCAGAAGGAACAACTGCCTTAAGGTTAGGCTTTTCGGCACTAATACTTTGCTTGGTATTTAGACCTTGGAAACACTTACCCGCAAAAGGCAGCCGCCTCCCTATTATCGTGTACGGTTTAAGCCTTGGTGGTATGAATATTTTATTTTATTACGCAATAGAACGAATTCCGCTAGGTATTGCTGTAGCGCTTGAATTTACGGGTCCTCTTGCTGTTGCATTATTATCATCGCGTCGCAAACGCGACCTATTTTGGGTTGCATGCGCCATTACTGGTATTTTGCTTTTATTACCCGATATGAGTGGGCAAGACAGCCTCGATCCAGTTGGTGTAATACTCGCTCTTGGTGCGGGTGCATGTTGGGCAGGTTATATATTATTTGGGAAAAAAACGGGCGTACAAGGCTCCGGCGGAGTAACTGTTGCGCTAGGTATGACAGTTGCAGCTATTGTACTAGTGCCTTATGGCGGAATTATACAAGGTGCAGCGTTTACCTGGGAAATAATTCCATTGGGTATCGGCATTGCCATTTTATCAAGCGCATTGCCCTACACACTTGAAATGGTCGCTCTGCGTAATATGCCCTCACAAGGATTTAGTATAATGATGAGCATGGAGCCTGCTATTGCATCCCTCGCTGGGTTTATTATTTTAGGTGAGTTGCTTACTTTATGGCAGTGGTTAGCTATTTTACTGGTGATTATAGCATCTGTAGGAAGTTCATTTTCTAATTCTAAAAAACAGGCGCTTGATTAAAAAAAGCAGTCAAAATAAATAAAGTCACCCTATCGCGTAGTGACTTTATTATATTCTCAGCGATAGTTTTTAACTAGCCGCTCTGCTTTGTTTTTTATTGGTTACCAAATAACCAATCAATGAAATAAGCGGCATACCTGCAGCAACTAAAGCAATGCTATTCCAGCCTCCAGCTTCGTAAAGTGGGCTTGCAATTAAAGAGCCTACTGCGCCCCCAACAAATATGCTCGTCATATAAATAGCGTTTAAACGTGCACGGCTTTGAGGTTCTAATGCATATACTGCGCGTTGACCCAACACCATATTTGCTTGAACTGCAAAATCAATAAACACACCCGTTAACGCCAACACAATAATACCGTGCGGCAGCTCAAATAAGCTTGGTAAAAAGCACAGCACCGCAATTATTTTTGCTAATAAAGACACCTGATGCGTATATCCCTTATCAGCCAAGCGCCCTACAATAGGCGCAGCTATAGCACCGGCGGCTCCCACTAAAGCAAACAATGCTATTTCTGATTGCGATAAACCGTACTCGCGTGAAAGCACAACCGGTACACTGGTCCAAAACAAGCTAAACGATGCAAACATTAACGCTTGAAAAAGTGATCGTTGGCGTAAGACGGGTTGGCTTATCATTAACTGTTTTAACGATTTTAAAAGCTTAAAATACGTGGTTTTATGCGTAGGCTGCCGGCTTGGAATTGCAAAGTAAATTACGCTGGCAATAAATACCATACACCCTGCTGCAAAATAAAATACTGCACGCCAACCAAAATGATCGGCAATTAAACTCGATACAGGCCTTGCAAGCAAAATACCTAACAACAAACCCGCCATAATATTGCCAAGTACTTGTCCGCGCTTTTCATCAGACGATAAATGCGCGGCAAGTGGAATAAGCACTTGAACAGAAACAGAGCTAATACCTATCATTAAGCACAAAATAAGCATTACATTAGGTGTATCAGCTAAAGCAGTGCCAATTAAACTTAAAAACGACACAACTAACGTGATCAGCATTAATTTTTTATTTTCGACTAAGTCAGCCAGTGGCACTAAAAAAAATAGCCCCAAGGCATAACCTATTTGCGTAAGCGACACTATAAAACTAGCACTGTGTAGGCTTAATCCCACCTCAGGAGCAAGTAATTCAATAATTGGTTGAGCATAGTAAATATTGGCAACAATAAGACCGCAACATAAAGCAATAATAGTAACGAGTGTATTGCTGAGTGGTTGCGGTGAAACGCCTATCTGATTCATGATTATCTCTACTTTACAAAAATAATAAAACCCAACCTGCAAACGCAGATTGGGTTTTTACAAAAAACTATGTTTTATTTTATTGGCGATGGCTGCCCATGTGGGCTTGAACGTAAATATTGTTTTGGTGCAGTAACTTTAGCACCCAACTCTGCTGCTGCATGCCACGGCCAATGCGGGTTATATAAAATACCACGCGCAAGCGCTACACCATCAGCTTGCTGCTCACTAATAATATCTTCGGCTTGTTGCGCCTCAGTTATTAAACCCACTGCTATAACAGGCATTTTAACAACCTCTTTTATAGCCGTTGCAAATGGCACCTGAAAATTCTTAGCCACCGGTATATCTTGTTTTGGGCTCAAACCTGCGGTGCTTACATGAATAAAATCACACCCTAATAAATCAAGAGCTTTAGATAATTCTATCGATTGTTCTAAATCCCAACCACCTTCAACCCAATCGGTTGCCGAAATACGTACCCCCACCGCTTTTTCACTAGGGAATACAGCTCTTACAGCTTTAAACACTTCCAGTAATAAGCGCATTCTATTTTCTAGGCTGCCACCATAATTATCGTCACGTTTATTTGAAAGAGGCGACAAAAATTGGTGTAACAAGTAGCCGTGAGCACCATGTAGCTCAATTAAATCAAGACCCAGTTCATCAGCGCGTTTAGCTGCACTAACAAAATCTTTAATTAACGAATTTATGTCGTCTTGGCACATTGCTTTTGGTACTGGGCTGGTATCGTCGTAAGCAATTGCAGAAGGTGCCACTGTTTGCCAACCGTTAACCTCATCGGGTGCAATAGCGCCAGTATCTTCCCATGGTTTACCCGTAGAGGCTTTACGACCAGCATGTGCTAATTGAATACCAATAGGCATAGGACTGTACTGTCTAACTGCTTTTAAGCTTTTGCCTAAAGCTTGTTGAGTTTCGTTATTCCAAAGCCCTAAATCACCATAGCTAATTCGCCCTTCTGGGTTTACTGCCGTCGCTTCTAAAATAAGTAAACCGGCTCCGCTTAAACTCAATTGACCTAAGTGTATTGTATGCCAATCGCTAGCAGCGCCGTTGTTGGCTGAATATTGGCACATTGGCGCAATAATAATACGGTTATCTAACGTTAGTTGCCCAAGCGATAAAGGTGAAAATAGTTGGCTCATTGTTAATCCTTAAAAACACGTGCGCAACGGCACGGACAAAATAAAAAAGAGAATACGAAGCGGCAATCAAACACGCTCACTCAATAACTTATACTGTCGCTTATAATATCGACTTAACACTCTAAATGGGGATCAAAATACACTTTAATAGTGCTGATAAAAGTATAAGTAATGACATTATGAGCTATCAATTTTTATGTAATAACTTGTTTAACAAACGCAGAACAAAGCCATCATTTAAAAATGCATGACTATTAACTTTTAATTAAGACTGTAATTTTTAACTAATTTGTACCTAATTAAACTAACTCATTGCTTATGTTACCTATTAATAAAATAGCAAAGCCAAATTAAATCCATATTTATTCTTTAAAAGTGAATTAAAATTCAATTTAGATATTCCAAGCTACTTCACTCCCTGATAAACTACTTTACTTAATTAACTGATGTTAAATTTTTGAATCTGGGGATCAATTTTTATGTTTAAACCAAGCTTGTTAACCTTGGCTATTTCGAGCGTCGTTTCTAGCGCATTTTTATTACCAAATGTTGCACTTGCTCAAGAAGAAGTTGCCGCTAAAAACAAATCACTCGAAGTAATTGAAGTTACAGCAACAAGACGCAGCGGCTCAGTGCAAAATGCACCATTAAATATCACCGCACTTGACGCTGATATAATGAAAGATCAAAACATTAGCGAACTTGCCGACATAGCACGCTGGGTACCTGGTTTAACAATTACCGATCAAGGTGGTCGCTCTGGTTCACCTATTATTGTTCGTGGTTTAAATACAAACTCTTCTGGACCATCATCAGATGGCGGCACGGTCTCTACTTATATAAACGAAATTCCGGTTTCGGTAGATATGCGCCTTGTAGATATTGAGCGTGTTGAAGTATTAATTGGTCCGCAAGGCACACTATATGGCGCAGGTACTCTAGGTGGCGCAATTCGTTATATGCTAAAGCAGCCTGAGCTTGATTTTACATCGCTTGAAGTTTACGGCGACCTATTTCAAACCAAAGAAAGTGATTCTGTAGGCGGCGAAGGTGGCTTTATATTTAACCTTCCACTAATTGAAGACAAACTTGCAGTGCGCGCCAGCTTAAACGTATATGAAGACCCAGGTTTTATCGATTACGGCTACGTAGTACGCGAACCTGGCGTATCGTTACCAGATCCAGATTGGAGCGATAGCTCAGCGGTTAACAACAACCTTAAAAATGTAAAAGATGCCAACGGCGAAACCACCACAACAGGTCGTATTTCTGTACGCTATAAACCAAATGAATCGTTTGAAGGTACGCTTAACTACTTTTACCAAAACCAAGACAGCGAAGGTCGCTCAATCGTTCATTACAACAGCCTTAATGCAAACAACGGTTTAAGCGACGTAATAGGCAAATACGAATCAGCTTATCGTTTTGAAGAGCCTCGCGAAAAAGAAGATCAATTACTAAGCCTTGAGCTAAAAGCCGACCTAGGCTTTGCAGAACTCGTATCGGCAACCGGTATTTCGAGCTTTGATGCCGACGGCCAACGCGACCAAACAGACTTACTTATTCGTCTTGATTACGGCTATGAAGAGTTTCCTTCGTTTTCAACATTTACCCGTGAAATTGACGAAGAAGATACCTTCACCCAAGAAATCCGCTTAGTGTCGCAAGGCGACAGCGATTTGAACTGGATTGTGGGTGGCTTTTACAACAAAACAGAAACCGAAGCATCAAGCAGAGAGTTTACGCCTGGCTTTGATCAATTTGCCATAGACAACTTTGGTGGCGAACAACTAAGACCAGACTCATTAGAATACTTAGAGCTTACAAAAAGCACCGTCACTGAGTCTGCACTATTTGGTGAAGTTGGCTACCAAGTTACTGATAAGTTAGATATCACAATTGGCGCGCGTTTTTACGAATACGATGTAGAATCGCAAGCGGCTTTTGACTTCCCACTAGCAAATACATTGTATGGTGGCGCGGGTCCTGATGAAATCACTGTTGCATTTGAAAAAGATGAAGCCAGCGATAACGGTAACTTATTTAAATTTAATGCTAAGTATCAGTTCACTGATTCAGTAATGGGCTATGTAACGGTAAGCGAAGGTTTTAGAATTGGTGGTTCAAATGGGTTAGTGTCTTGCCCTGATCCACTACCTGCGGATCAACAAACTGGCTGTGGTCAACCTGACGAATTGTTATTTGATGCCGATACCACTACAAACTACGAGCTAGGCTTTAAAAGCACGTGGTTTAGAAGCCAACTACACTTTAACGCCGCGTTATTTAATATAGATTGGGATGATGCACAAATAACAGGTGCAACCGAAGTTGGGCAATTGCCATACCTTTCAAACGCCGGCAGTGCTAATGCAAAAGGGATAGAAATATCAACTCGTGCAATTTTATCTGACTCGTTTTCAGTGTATGCAACCTACGCTTATACAAAAGCAGAGCTAACATCAGATGCACCATTTTTGTTTAATGCCGACGGTACCGATGGCGCAGAAGACGGCGACCGTTTACCAGGTTCTCCTGAAAACCAATTTTCAATGGGTGTAAACTATCAAACAGAAGTGCTAAATGATAAAACGCTTGATATTAACTACGGTCTAACCGCGCAAAGCGACGTGCTTTCAACAGTGGGTCTTCGTGATAACGGCGAAGCACTACCTGGTTACAGTTTAAGTAATATATCAGCTAAATTAACAGCCGATGCATGGTCAACTACCTTATATGTTGATAACCTATTCAACAAATACGCAGTTACCTCAGTTCGTCGTTCAGATGAGGACATAATCTCAGCTAATGGCGCCGAAATACAACGTAACTACGGCTATTATATTAACCGCCCACTTACGGTAGGTGTTAAATTTAACTATAAATTTGAAATATAATTTAAGCGACTTTTAAGCAATGTTTTAGGCTCAAATTTATTTGAGCCTTTTTACTTTATTAACGCGTAACTAAACAATAATAATTACCAAAAACTATGCAGCCAAATTTAAAGCAACTTCATCAAAGCGCTATCCACTCTTTAAACCAAGGTAAAATAGAACAAGCCCATAAAGCCTTAGTTGAGTTAGTAACACAAAAGCCCGACTTTGCTGATGGGTATTTTTTGCTAGCGATGGTTAATTTAACTGTTGGGCAAATACATAAAGCAATTAAGCTCATCGAAAAAGCCCTAACGCTTGGTAAAAGCATTGAATACACCGCGCAACTTGCAAAGTGCTATGCGCTTACTGGCGAGTTAAAAAAAGCAAAAAACACTGCCTTAACTATACCCATTCAACAAATACAAAAACCGCTTGATGCCGACACCCTAGGCGTAGCCCTTACTCAAGCAGGCTTGCACGAACACGCAATTAACTATTTTGAATGCGCTATTAAACTGGCTAAAGCAGCTAACAAAGCCCAGCCCCAGTTTTATTATAACTACGGTGTAAGCGCTAAGTTTTTAGGATTATTTGATAAAGCACAAGATGCGTTCGAACATGCCATAGCGCTTAGCCCACTTCATCATCAAAGTCATTTTGCACTAAGCGACTTAACTAGAGCAACCGCACAAAACAGCCATATAAAACGCTTAAAAAATGTATTTGAGCAAGTAACACACCCCGATGCAAAACTACATATTGGCCATGCTTTAGCAAAAGAATACCAAGACTTAGGTGAGTTTTCAGAGGCTTTTAACGCATTAGAACAAGGTAAAGCGGCAAAACGAGCGATACAACCGTTTGATCATAAAAGCTCAACTGCGTTATTTGAACATATTAAACGCTTAAGTGAACAGCACACACAAGCGCGAGTACAAGGTAACCCAACGGCAGAACCTATTTTTGTATTAGGCATGCCCCGCTCTGGCACCACATTAGTTGAACGTATTTTATCGAGCCACAGTGACGTGCAGTCAGCAGGTGAATTACAAGACTTTGGCTTAAGTGTTAAAAAGCTCAGTCAAACACAAACACGCCATGTGCTCGACACTCAAACACTCAGTAAAGCCTACGAGCTTGATTTTAATCAGCTTGGCAGCACCTATTTAAACGCAACGCGTGTAATAACGGGCAGCCATAAACACTTTATTGATAAGCTCCCGTTTAACTTTTTTTATATCGACTTAATAACCAAAGCACTGCCAAACGCCAAAATAATTTGTATGCTACGCGACCCAATGGACACCTGTATTGGCAACTATCGCCAATTATTTACCATTAATAACCCGTACTACGCCTACTCGCTCGATTTACTCGACACAGCCAAGTTTTACAGCCGCTTTTACAAGCTAATGCAGCACTTTAGCGCCCTGCACAGCAATATAAAATTAGTAAAATACGAAGAATTGGTAGCAAAGCCCGAGCAGCAAATAAAAGACTTAGTGAGCTTTTGTAACCTCGAATGGCAAGAGCAGTGTATAAGCTTTCACTTAAACACCGCACCGGTTTCTACCGCAAGCAAGGTGCAAGTACGCCAGCCACTTAATAATAAAGCCATTGGACGCTGGAAAGCGTTTAAGCCCCATACTGATGAAATGGAAGCATTATTTATTGATGAGGGTATTTTGTAAGTCGATATATAAAACGCTACTAATTATTTTAATCCAAGTAGGTTAAAGGTCATTTAAAGCGGTTTAATTAGCTACTTGATTAGTCATATCGTCAATATACGCCTGTTCAAAATTCTCCCAATCATATAAAGCTTCTGGGTTAAAATCTTGCCCTTCAGGCCACTCCAAGTTCCCGACATCGTTTAAAAATACCTGATTAAAGTATTCACGCTTTTTTAAACTTTGCATCCAACCAACGCCTATTACGGGTTCAAAGTTTATTACTTGAATTTTTTTATCAGCAAACGTAATTGCAATTATGTAATCTTTAACAATTTCAAAATGTGTAATTACCATTGAATCTAACGAAGTCATTATTACCCTATATTATTGGTTTAATTATAAATTTCATTAATTAGATTAGCTATTTAAAAGCATAAAAAATTGATAACCAACGTTAATCAATTTTTTATAGCTTCGCCTTAGCGAGCTGCCACAATAGAACGGATAAAATCGTCAACTGAGTCAAGTAATAATTAAAACCTCAGTCGGCGTCATACTCACATCAATATAAACAACGCTCGGCACACCGCCAGGTCCAACTTTGCGATAATCGAGACACAACTGCGACTCAGAATGTGATGCAATAATAATCAATAGTTTTTTATCCAAAATATTAACGCTTCTAAACCAATCAGACTCCTCACCATGCTCCCAAGAATCAATGGTTTCAATCCCATCAACAGTCGCATTAGTCCAGTTGGTTGTGGCATTATTAAAAAGTTCTTGTACGCATTCATCCAGCTCACCGCCATTTTGGATTAATAGCTGCTCCATTAAAGCGTGCGGAATAGTTATGCCTAATCGACGAGCTTGCAATTCGATTAACGCTTTTTCGATGCTTGCATATCGTTCGGGAATGTAGTCTGTGTCCCAAATCGAATTCTCATGCTCTGGCGTTGGAATCAAACCTTGGTGTTCACCTTGTCTATACTCATCCACCCGCTTTCGAATATCCATTGATGGTTGTTTTTTAAGCATTGTAAAATTCCTATTTTTAGCTCTTAACGCCCAAGGTCATTGTACTCAATAGTAAATTAATTAAACCTTTATCTGCATTTTCATCATCAAATATTGGATAAAATACACTAGGATCACAAAAAAAATAAGCATATGCTAAAACCATTGTTTTTTTATAAACTCTTCCATAGAATCTTATCTATATCATTTTTAACGACTAAACTGGGCAGCACTCTAATTATATTTTATGCTTAAAGACCTTTAAGCTCACATGTTACTTTTAAAATGAAAAGCGTAACGCTGTTTTTATAAATAATCGCCATCAATATAAAACTGCGGAATAAAGTCTGATTGCACGTTTATTTCTTTACCAAGGTCTTTTGCCATACATGCTAAACCGAGCAAATTAATTGGCATGTAAAAAGTAGGTTGTTCATACCCCTCTAAATCACGGTGGCGCTCACAATACTTCCAATTTTCAGTTAGTGCACTTGCTAATGCCTCACTTGGAGTTGCTTCTGACTTTGTAGTAAAGGAAATAATAAAATCTGATTTTGCGCCAGTACCGTATGCAACCCACGGTTCTTTTTTACCGCCTTCAATCACCTCATCCATCAATTTAGTAAGGGTTTCTATACTCTTTGGTCCTGATTCTCGACGATGAATACACTGTATTAACTCGGTTAATAAATACTCTGCTTCAGGACTTTTAGAAGAACACTTTCGCATTAATGACACCGGAAATTCAATCAGGCTGTCCATCGCGTCATAGTCACGTACGATTGCGGCAGCAAAAAAGGCTTCTTGCCAGCGCATCGCATGTAATCGCCCATTTTCTAATAGACCCAAACCATTATAAGTAGCGTCTAATATATCGTCAATCACGACGCGCTGCTCTTTTTCAGGCTCTCGACCTAACCTAAAAATAGCTTCACCTGCTTTTGCAGCAAGCTTTAATGCTTTTATGGATTTATGCTTGTTTTCTTCGGTTAAATCATACGACCACCACTGGCAGATTTGGAGTGCATTGCCAAAAAAACTTATTAAATTATCTCTATTATTAGGTAAAGCTTTAGTCGAGTAATTATAATCATCTTCAAACCGGTCACTATTTCTTTTTATGCTTAAAGGTTTATACTCACGCTCTATGTTTATCATTAGATTCTCCTTCTTTAATGGCTTTTTTTCTGTTTTTAAATCGCTTCATCGTGTTTGTATCGTTTTTAATACTCGAGTCAGGGTTTAACTCGGTGCTTGCATGCCAATATTGAAGGTTACTTCCGTCTTCTGCCTCATTCTCTTTTGCTCTTAGTAGTTTTTTCCCTACTTCTTGCTGTTTAAATACATTGGCTATTTTTCTCTCTTTTATGGTTTTTAAAACACGTGTCTTGGTTATTTATCTTTATCTGTTATTTATCTTTATTAGCTATTTCAGGTAAGAATTCACCCGTCACTAGCCAATGAGGGATGTAATCAGTTTCAAAATCTAATTTGTAACCGTTTCGGTCGTAAGCAAACGCTGCTGCTGCAATTAAAGGCAAAGAAATCCAACCTTGCTTTTCGTTGCTATCTTTTTTCCAAAAAGCTTTATGTTTTTCTAATGCATCACGCATTTCGCTATTAAATTCTTCCTCGGCATCAGGGGTAAAAATACAGCGATATACTGCAATTAAAGGTAATAAAATATGGTAAGAATAAGGTAGGCGGTCGTTATCCGGATCGTCGGCTAGTAATGCTTTTTCTAGCAGGTCCCCCATATCTACACCGCCAGTAAATAAGTTTTGCATAACATTAACCAATGCCAAATCAAAAGTATTACACTTGAGGTTCGCATTTAAAAAAACTATTTCATCAACTTCTCTCAAAGAGTGAATTGCTGAGCGATCACGTAAAATGACTGCGCTGTAAAATGCCTTTTCCCAATGACCGGTATCTATAAAGTCAGTTTTACGTGCTCCCGTCAATTCAAAGGTTTCACTATCAATAGTAACGGGAAACTTTTCATCAACACGCATAACAAACTCAAAATTTGCTGTACCAAACTCTTTAAGCAGCGTGAGATAGCGTAATTGCCTTGAGTGGTCAAGCTGTGCAAGTACTGAATCTGCAAAGGCAGCTAATGTGTCTTGAATAGAGCTACCAAGAACTTCACCACTATTTTTATTTTTAATAGTATTTATCTTTCTTGGTATTCGCTTTTCAAATCTATTAATATCTTTAATGACTAATTCCATATGCGTTTCTTTATAGTGTCGTTCTATCATTGGTCTGGTACCCATTTGTCGTTTTTAAATGAACTTAGTTCAGCTTTTACTTTTAAAGATTCACCTGCTTTTTAAATGTAGCTCATTTCTTCCCAGCTACCCGCTTTTGCTAAGCGGCGCTCATCATCATTCGAAATAATTAAAGCGAGCTCAGGCGGCATTTGTTTTGGTAATGCTAAACTGTGTTTAAATGAGCTTAAAAAGCTTTTATTTGAAGGCGTTAACTGCCCCATATCACGCCAGGTCGAACACGTTTTTTTAAAGTCCTTTAATATAGATTCAGCCTGATAATTTGTTGTTTTGTAGTTTTCATTAGCTGCCTTAAGCAATGTTTTACAGCTATTCACATCCATATCAGGCTTACCATCAAGAGTAAGTACTTTTGTAAAATACCATTGTTTATTCAATAGCGTATTAACCTGCTCCAAACTGTCGGATGTTACTGGGTCTATAAATAACCCTCTGGTATTGTTTTTTAAGTTATATGTGGGCGCTATGTCATTTACTTCAATATTCGCACAGGCAGTGAGCGGTATAATAGTTAAAGCGAGTAACAGTGTGTTTTTAATCATTTTGTGCTCAAAGTGAAAGAAAAAGAAGTGAACTTAGAGCAGTTTGTACTGCGTTTACATCGCCTGGCTTATTTACGCCGCCAATCCCTACAGATTGGATTAATTTAATTGCTGGCATCGAAGTGTCCTTTTCTTTAGTGTTATGTTGTTTAAGTACAATGTGTTTGTAGTAAATTAACACCCACTATTTAAAGTCGGTGTCTTTGTTATTTATTTTGTTTTTTCTAAATTCAACATAATGAAAGTAGATGTATGAAGTCAAGATTTGATCCCATTGGCTTTGATAACATAGTCTCTGGCTACGAATAAAAATTATGACAGTCCAAAGCTTTAACTTGATCTCTCACTCAGATCAAATCTAACAGTCGCATATATGCTATTTGCAGACGGTCAGGGGTTACAATGTCTGAAGCCAATATTTAATCCCTTTTATTCAAGAGCATAGCGGGAATTCAAACAAAAAGAGGTAACAGACAAGACGCGACCATACTAGCTTTCCGGGAAAATTCGAAAAAATTTAGATCTGATTCCTCCAAATTTCAAGCCAACTGATTTATCAATTTTACGCCCCCTAAGATCATGCATATCCAACTCCCGCGCATTTTTCAAAGGTACTTCTACTAATCCACCTTTATGGACATCAAGGTCATCCCATTTATTAATATCAATTTCCATAGAAGAGATTATTATTTGTGAACCTGGGGAGCCTATAACCCCTACTAGAAGCGAAGGGCTTTCACTTGGGTTTTCTGCCCATTGAGGAATATACTTATTTAATTGCCAATATTTTTTAACCCTTGCTACTATTGCTGAGTCTTTAGGTGGTGTACTAATATCGTAACCAACCCTGTCCGAAAAGTTAATATTTGATATTCTAACAAACAAAATCTTTTTATTATCAATTAACAAATCTGAAAGTTGTAATGGTGCCTCAGCAAGTCGAAATGTTAGTTCGGGCTTTACTCCTATCGGTCTGAAGCGCCATTCTTTTTTCTCCTGCTTTTTATTACAAAATGGATCAATAGCAGAAATAAGTGCGGCTTCCACGGTTCGCGCTGTTACTTCATCATCAAAAGGTCCTGCAATATGAACACTATAACCACCACTTTCAATCAGCTCTTCTAGTGATTTATTATGCGTTTTAGCTTGATGTGATATTGCACGTTTTGAATTTTTTCCATAGCCTACATATTGTATATTCTGTTTTTTATCTTTGTAGATATAAACAAAAAATCCTCCATTCATCTTACCTTTTCCTTATTGAAATTTAATCGATACATGCTAAAGCAATAATTTTAACGTATATTACTGAATTACATGCTATTGATTTCACTTTCATTTAATCAATGTTCGCCCTCAGGCGAAGTTCCGCAGCGTACCATTTGCGCACATTGAAAAGCCTTATTAAGCGAAAAAGACGAACTAAACTAGACAGCCACTTTAATTATATAAGCTAAACTGCCCCATTAAATAAGCCATTATCACTGTTAAATCTAAATTACACGCATGGTAATAACTGCGTGATGCAGTATTAACTTTTTACTGAGTCGTTTAAGTTTTATGCGGGTAGCTTTTCGCAGTTACTGATGTTCGCTCACCTCTTTCTGCTTAAATTTTCACAGTAACTTGCTTGTGAGGCAGGTCTACCTACTGCGCCATGAAATACGCGTGTAAATTGGGTTGTAAGCTTTAACCCGTTTTCTGGAGATATATTTACTCTTTCTAGTATTAAGGGTGGGTGTCACTGCAATTTGGTGCTGCAATTTTAATAATATATTAATAAGTTTTGCGATGGAAAGGCCTTCATACAATACAACTGGACTTAGATTATATAGAGAAGTCACCCGAAACTAATGAGTCACATTTAGACTTATCATATCTTGCACTATATGCTTATGCGACTTTGTTAGGTGCTAATCACGTTAAAATAATGAACCCTATAAACAACGATGTTAGGGATTATTATGAAAGTAAGGGCTTCAAATATGATCAAAAAAGTAATAGCTGCATTAGGAGGGTTGCATAATGACCGATAACATTGAAAATTTTGATGCTGCTCACAATAAAAAACTTAAATCCTTATCAAAAGAAGAACGTGCAAAAGCTGGCTTGAAAAAATTAGTTTTAGAGTTAGATAAAAATGAAATACCAGAACCTAAAGGATTAGTATCGGGTAAAACTGACAAGTCGGGTAAAATGATAGTAGATTTTGAAGAGGATTATGGCGATGAATAAACCCTTAACGAATTAAGAAGATCCTAGAAAAAGCTTTACCAAGGCTCATCAAGCTATTTCAAAAGTATTATTAGAGGTTAAGAGAACTAATAAAACCAAATCTAAATAGAATTATGTACTAAAAAAGCTCCAAAGGGAGCTTTAACCCCCCGGCACTAAGAACCGAAGAGATCAAATCTTAACTTCATACATCGCGATTCTTAACCATCCGCTATTCGCTTTAGTCGAACTTCACCAAAGTGCCATAAGCAGGCATTGCTAACCCCGCCAATTATCAATATTGGTCTTGAACATCTTTAAATGTTAAATTGTTGTCGGCAAAAGTTTTTGAAAAAAAGGATAAATGATGGAAAGGGATTTAATTATCTATAAAATACATAAGTCAATGAAAGCATACGATATAATTGACCTTACAACCGTATCAATAGCCAAACAAATAGCAAAAAAAACAGAGCTGAGCTTTGATGCTGCCGTAAAAATAGCGATGGATGATATCCCCCGAGGCAAAACTAAGATACTGGACGTGTTGAAAGAAGGTTTCAGCTGTAAAGTTGAAAAAGGGGCTGTAAAACAAAACTATGACATAAATTTATTATCAAGCTACTTAGTACTTAATAAAAAAGCGTACATGGCTATAGGTAATCATTTACAGGGTTGTGGAGAGTTTGTACCGCTTGATTGTGAAAAAGAGCTGTTTTTATTCAATCCACTGATTTTTGAAGAAGAAGACGACTCATTAACCGAAACAGCTTACCTTGATGGCTTTGAAAATGGTCTTAAATCTCTAGTATTCAAATCAAGTTCGCAAGGTGGTAGGTCTATTTATTGTAATGCAGCATTTAAAACTCTTGTAAAAGAAAATAACTTAAGTGGAATTACTTTTAATAGTGATTTATTAAGCCTTTTTACATAACCCAAAAAGCATTAGTTACGCTTCCTTACACCCGTAATTCGCCTAAATATTATAGTAAAAACCAAAGGAGCCTAAAAGGCAGCATGTCGATTCAATTTAGGCGCTGTATGGACTTTTCATCTTTTACTCTAAACAACCTATCAGCTAATGACAACTAACCCCAATTGACTGCACATCGCTCAATACAGCCCTTCAACTACACATTTTAACTAGGCGCTTTGGCTAATATATAACGCATAACTATTTACGTTTTATTACTTATAAATACAATTAGCAGCCGCTGATATTGAGTAACCGACTTTTTAGTTCTTTGCTGTAGGTACGGCTTACTTTCATTAATTTATCGTTTTTTAAAATAGCGTTGTACTCGCTATTTCGTAGTGGCTCTAAGCGTTTTATGTGTTTTAAGTTTACGATTGCTGACTTATGTATACGAATAAAGTGAGGTGGAAGTGTGTCTTTTTCTAGGCTTTTCATGCGGGCTCGCATTACAAATGTTTCTTGCTCGGTGTGTACGCACATATAATCGCCGGCAGCGTCAATACATAAAATATCATCGTAGGGTACAAGCTGTATCGGGTTACGCCCATCTTGAATAATTAAATTGTTAGCCTCTGCTAATTTTTCTACTTTTGTAGCCGTGGGTAGTTGTGGCTGCTGCGCGTTTAAGTAGCTTTCACGCATTTCAAGCAGTTGTTGTTTGTTAAATACACTGTTTATACGCTCTAAGGCACGTTCGATTGCCTCCCCTAGCCGTTGTAATTTAACCGGCTTGAGTAAGTAATCTACCGCTTTTACTTCAAAAGCTTGTACTGCATGTTGATGAAATGCAGTAACAAAAATAATGGCTGGGCAATAATCGCCTGTAAAATATTTAACAAGTTCAAACCCCGATTTACTGGGCATTTCTATATCTAAAAAAATAAGATTTGGCTGAGTTTTATCAATAATACCCACAGCCTCGTCTACACTGCATGCGTGACCAATAACGTTAATTTGAGGAAATTTTTCAAGCCTTATCATCAACCCTTCAATGGCACTAAACTCGTCATCAACTATCAGTGTTGTTAACTGCATACTTTTGCTCCTGTGTACGCTGTAGCGGTATTGTCATATATACCCATGCACCGCCTTGCTCGCTATTACCCGTTTTAAATTGATTATTTTGAGGGTAAATTAAGCTTAACCGTTGCTCACAATTTTTTAAGCCTATGCCTCTTTGAGAGTGGCTATGTTTATTAAAGCCTTTACCTGTATCTGAAACCAAAATAACTAAGTTATTATTTTGCTGTTCTATTTTAACCGTTATAGTTATATTTTGCGCTTGATCCATTCCATGCTTTAACGCATTTTCAACCAGTGGTTGTACAAGCATTGATGGAATTAAAAAGTCACTGCATTGCGGCTCAGTTATAATATTTACATTGAGCTTATTGCCAAAACGACATTGCTCAATATCTAGATAGGTATTTAATATTTGCACTTCTTCGTGCACTGTTATTTTAGCTAGTGGATCGGTATATAAACTATAGCGCAGTAAATCGCAGAGTTTCTCAAGCATATCAACTGCATGCATATTATCTTTTTTCAGGATTAACGTACAAATGGCATTAATGCTGTTAAACATAAAATGGGGATTTAGCTGATACCGCAGCATTTTAAGCTGGGCTTCGTTTGCTAAATTAAGCGCCGCAGCAGCTTTTTGCTTTTGCGCTTGGTTATCTAGGTAAGATTTAATACCAAAATAGGCGCCAGTCCAAGTCGCCAACATAGTTAAAGATGCTGTGCTCCATGTGCCAAAGTCAAACCAGCTCATAGCAGACCACCAATTGCCATAAAACCACTGTAAAGCTGTCCATTTAAAGACGGTCCACACTATACTTGCTATTAACAGCGCTGATACATGAAGTGTAATACTTATATTTGCCGATTTTGTTTTAGCAAGTAAGTAACATTTCCGCAGCCCTATCGTTATTAAAAACCCGCATAAGGTATCGAGTAATAAATGTGGGATATGAATTTGCCATGGTTCGTTACTAGGGAGCTTTATCATTATTTCGGTTAAAAGTGCATAAATACCCCAGCCGCTTAGCTGAAAAACCCAAAACAAATGACGCCGAGATTCTAATTTCACATTTATCCTAACTAAATAAAAGTCGCATATTATACCAATCAACCTAAATATAAGGGCTGTTTAGCAAACACTAACAGCCCTACGTTTAACAATAAATGAGTATAAACGGCAATCAATACATATTAATTACTGCAATTTAAAATAATGCTATTGCTTTTTGTTGCTTTAACTAGCGCAACATTAGCAATTGCCAAATTAAGCGGCTGCTGAGCACTAATGCTAAGTATATCAGTAATTTCACTCAACGTTGATTGCGCTTTATTACAACCTAATTGTACTGCAACTGTTTTCCAACCTATACTTTTTAATTGAGTAAGTTGTGTGGCTATATTTGTTTGAGTAGAGCATGTTTGTTTATCACACATTACGCTCAAAACTCCTCCCTCAATTGGTGTATCGTCAACACGTATATCAAATTGTATGAATTGCTTATCTAGGTTTTCAAACTCACCCGTTGCTTGTTCAAAACGCAAACTGACCTTGCCAGCTCCCTCTTTATTATTCCAAACAAACTGCCTGCCATCTTCTTGATAAGCTAAGTTAACTGATTGCATAGAAATACTTTTGCCGTCGGCGCTCATGGCTGATGAGCTTTTAGTCATCATGTTGGTTTGAGTTTTGTCTGATAGCGCCCAGCGAACGTTAGACGCTAGGTTTCTAACAAAAAATGGGGTGCCTTGGCTGTCATTTACATTCATTTTTGGGCTGGTTTTTTCTGATAGTATCTTTACATTTTTAGGCGCTTTATAACTAAGTCCATAACCATAAGCAAATAAAGAGTCGTAGTTTTTATCGCCTTTATTAAGAATAAATTGGTCGTCAAATTTGGGCCAAGAAAAGCTTAATTTACCTGTAAAGTCGTATTGAACCGCGTCGTTTTTATCTAAAAGTAAAACGTCAGCAACACCTTGCCCTTCAGAGCCTGGCAACCATGCGGCTACAAATGCATCCGACGCATTTAGCTCTTTGTTTACCCAAAGCGGACGACCACTTATAAATACACTCACTACCGGAATATTTTGCGCTTGTAGCGACTTTAATAAAGCGAGATCTTTTTTATCATCGCGCTGATATTCAAGCCCTTGTATATCGCCAAACCACTCGGCGTAAGGTTCTTCGCCAAACACGACTATTGCTACATCAGGCTTTTCCTTAAATTGTGCATTTTTCGATAATTCAATCTCGCCACCAGCACCAAGTACTTGCTCTTTTAAGCCATCATAAATAGATACTGCATTTGGAAAGTCGGCATTGGTGTTGTCGGTTCCTTGCCACGATACGCTCCAACCACCCGCTTGTTTGGCAATATTATGCGCGCCATTACCTGTCACTAATATTTTGCTACGCGGTGATATTGGTAACACATTTTGACTGTTTTTTGATTGGTTGTTTTTTAGTTTATTATTTTTCAGTAACACTAACGACTTTCGTACAGCCTCGCGCGCTAACGCTTTATGCTCTGGTGCATTTAACCAGCTTGCATTTTTAGACTCTTCACGGCTCGATGGCTTACCCTTTGCAAATAATCCCCAACGTACTTTTGCACGTAAAAAACGTCTAACGGCGTCATCTATTCTTGCAATTTTAATATCGCCTTGCTTAACTTGTTTAACTGTATTGTGATAAAACGCCTCATAATGCTCAGGTACCATCATGACATCTACACCGGCATTAAATGCACCGGCGCATTGTTCAAGGTCGCACCCTTTTACAAACTTATGTGCGTTCCAATCACTTACTACAAATCCATCAAACCCCATTTTTTGCTTAAGCACGGTGGTTAATAAGTATTTACTGCCATGAACTCGCTCTGAGTTCCAGCTATTAAACGAAGCCATAACTGATTGCACACCCGATTCAATCGCCGAAAAATAACCCGCCGCATGAATATCTCTCAGTGTCTCTTCGTCGATTACAGTATTACCGCGATCTATGCCGTTTTCGGTCCCGCCATCACCAACAAAGTGTTTAGCGGTAGCAATACGATGATAACCCTTTAAAAAGTCGTCATTTATATCACCTTGTAATCCCGATACCATTGCACCAGCGTAGCGTTGTACTATATCTGGGTCTTCTGAGTAGCTTTCGTAAGTACGTCCCCATCTGTCGTCTCTTACTACAGCAACGGTGGGCGCAAAACTCCATTCAATACCCGTTACCGACACTTCTCTTGCTGTTGCTTTACCTATTTTTTTTATTAGTTGAGCGTCGTTAGCGGCGCCTAAACCAATATTATGAGGAAACAACGTAGCACCATACACATTGCTGTGACCGTGCATTGCATCGGTACCCCAAATAGTAGGAATTGTGCTTTGGTCTTGCGAGCTATCAATTGAGGCTAAATACATTTCATCAGCAAAACGTAACCATGTTTTAGGATCGGCAGTTTTATTACCATATGGTGCCGTATTACCGCCATTTAAGTACGACCCAAAGCCATACTTACGCATTTTTTCTGCGTCAAAGTAGGCAATTTCGGGCTGAATTAACTGCGCTACTTTTTGCTCAATACTCATAGTAGCCATTAATTTATCAATTTGGCGCTCAACCGCTGGATCAGATTTTAATTTTGTATTAACCATTGGCCAATCTACTGGCTCGGTTGCCATTACGCTAAAGCTTAAAGTAAAAGCACTTAGCAAAGCCGCAGGTGTATGCTGCAAAAAACGACGCTTAATAGTAAGCATGTAAGAATCCTTAAATTTTTATTACTTAATCTTTAATAACTTGATTTATATTACTTATAAAGCTCACGCTAAAATTATTTACCATAAACACGGTGTGTTTTTATTAATGCTTTTTAAAAGTTAAAGCCAACTCTTGCACCATAATACCTAGGCATACCAAAACTGCCTTTAGCAAACCCTTTAGAGGTATTATTCCAGTGTTGTACTGTTTCGTCGCTGGCATTATTTATAAATGCTTCTGCAAACCATTTTTGGCTTTGCGGCTCATATTTTAAAGAAGCATTAAACATTGCAAAGCTATCGCGCGAGTCATCTATGTAACGGGTTGCTTCGTCAGATACAGCAAATTCCATATCATCTAAGTGCTTATCAACATTCCACACTGTTGAGTATGATTTGTCTTTCCAACTTACATTAAACCAGCCATGTACAAACCCGTATTCACCTAAATTAACACTATGGGTGTAGCTTAAATTGGCGGTAAATTTAGGCGTCATCGCCAAGTTATTACCTTTTAAATTAGTTTGTAGTAATGGGTTTTCAGGGTCTAGCGAGTCTTCATAAGAAATATCAAATAAATACTCAGAGTCGTAATCCCATTTAGTAAACCAGTCGTCTGTTACTTTAGCCTCGGTCCAGGTTACATAACCCGTAATACGACCGCTTGGGTATGGCTTCCAATCAAACTCAAGTTCAATACCTTTAATTGTTGAACCAGGTACATTTTGCGTGTAGTACGCAATAACAGGCTGATTTATATAATCTAATACCGGATTACCCGAGCCATCTAAAACAGGTCTGCCATCGTCACCTTCAATTGCCGAAAGGCGCTCAACATTACCAATAGAACCAACAGATGCATATTGCATGTCGGTATAATCAGTATAGAAAAACGCAGCTTGCAAGTTTAATGAGTTATCTAAAAAGCTCGACTTAGCGCCAATTTCCCATGTTAATACTTCTTCTGGATCAAACTGGGTTTCAAATCGGTTAACCTCAGAGGTTCTGTCGTTTACTACTTCAAACACATCGCCAATACCGCCAGCTTTAAAGCCACTTGCTAAATAGGTATAAAGCATTGTGTCAACGCTTAGGTCGTAATCTAAACCCACTCTAAAATCGTGATGGGTCCAACTGCCTTTGTTGTCATTTTCAAAAAATGATGCATAAATAGCAGGATCTTCAAAGTAATCTGCCGGCAAGTTATTTAAATCTGTACGGTTAAACCAGCCTGGCGCGCAGCCATCTGCATTTGAACAACGATAAGAGCGACCACCTTTATCTTCTTTTGTTTCGTCACTAAAACGGTAGCCTAATGTAGCGTGCAGTTTTGGGGTTATTTTATACGTGGCTTGAGCAAAAAATGCGAATGCATCGGTCGATCTATCTGGCTGATCCCAAAATACTTTATCGTCCATTGGGTTATCGTAATAACCGAGCGTTGTTGTTTTTTCGTGAAAATAGTTAACGCCTACAATCCACGTAAGATCAGACATATCCGATGATTGCAATTGCAGTTCGGTAGAATAAGATTTAGCGCCAGTACCATCTAAAAAGTAAGTAGCGCCATCCCACACATCTAAACCTGCTTCGCTATCTTGCGCAGAAGAACGTTCCATATCTTCAAAGCCCACCAGCCACACTAAATCAAGGTCGTCGGTTAGGGCGTAGTTAAGTGTATTACGTATATACGTTATATCTAACTTAAGCTCACCAGGTACATTTACTACAGCTTGGTAAGTGTTGTCTGACGGTAAAAAGTTTGAACAGTCGCCACCCAGCTCAGCAGAACGACCTCGTAACTTATCGCAGTTAACTAAATCTACATTATTGCCGCTGTCGTTAACGTATTTTTGAAATACCGTATGGTTAGAAAAATTACCATCTAAAGGCGACCATAACGTACTAACTCTAAAAGAATACTCGTTAGCACTATTATAAAAATCTGATTCATCTGCTTTTGTTAATGCGCGCACTTGCTGCGATTCTGGGTCGGTACCTGCTACATCTATCCACCAGTTTTCTCGTTGAGTAAGTGTGCTACCTATATTTTGATATGAATCTTGCGATATAACGTCAGCATTAAGTACATCATCGCTTAATCGGCGGGTGTCATACTGATTAGGATCGTAATAGCCCTCTAAGTAAGAATCACGTTTTAAGCTTTTAGCAGAAACACGCACAGCAAAATCATCACTGACCGAAAAATTATAAAAACCTTCCACACTACGTGAATTATATTTACCAGCCTCAAGCGTTACACTGCCATAATCATCAGTAAAGTCAGGCTTTGCCGAAATAACATTGATACTACCTACGGTTGAGTTTCGACCAAACAACGTTCCTTGCGGACCACGCAGTGCTTCTACACGGTCAATATCATACATTAACGCTAACGCGCCTTGCATTCTTGGCGAATAAACACCATCTAAATGTACACCAACAGCAGGATCGCCCAGCTCCGTAATATTAGTAGAGCGCACACCTCGCATAGATATAACCGGTGCTGACTGGTCTGTTGCGGTAGATATATCAAGCCCTGGTACTAAGTTAGCTATATCTTTTATATTGTTAACACCACTTTGTTTTAACTGCGCTGACGTTAACGCAGTAATAGCGACGGGCGTTTCCATTAGTCTTGTTTTACGTTTAGTGGCCGTTACCGAAATTACTTCCAGCGCGGTGTCGTTATTTTTAAGTGCTGTGTTATCACTTTGATCTGTTAAAGACTCTTGAGCAATACTGGGCAACGAGCAAGCGAGCGCTATTGCCAGAGTTATTGTATTTATTTTTTGCACGTGTATCACCTTTCAATTTGTGTGGGTTGTCAGCAGTGAGTAAAACAACTTAGTTTATCACCTGTTAACAGTTTACAAATCTGTTACACCTGTTGACTACCCTAATGCGGTGAAGCGATGCGCTTATAATACAACCCGAGTAAATTCGCTGTCAGTTCCCTCTTTTTAAACAAAATTTAGTTAAATTATATTCGAATTTAATACCATTATGTAAACACACAATTAAGCTGTTTTAATCAGTGCTCCGAATAAGCGCTCATTCAGTGTGTCTGCGTTACTTTAGAAGCAATAAAGACTGATAAGAGTAAGTAAGTAGTTCAAAGCAAATTTAAAGTGAAAGCGCGATTAAATAGGAGTTAAAACGTATGGCAACCACACATAAAAACTCAACAATGGATTTATCAAATCCTAATAACAGCATTCAAGTAAGAGGCGCGCGTGTTCATAACTTAAAAGATGTGGATGTAGATCTCCCCCGTAATTCACTCGTTGTTTTTACCGGCATATCGGGTTCGGGTAAATCATCGCTAGCTTTTGGTACATTATTTGCCGAATCGCAACATCGTTATCTCGATTCAGTATCGCCTTATGCGCGCAGATTAATAGACCAAGTAGGCGAGCCCGATGTAGACTCAATTGAAGGGTTACCACCTGCGGTTGCACTGCAGCAACAACGCGGTGTGCCGTCGGTACGCTCATCTGTGGGCAGCGTAACGACTATTTCTAACGCGCTGCGTATGTTGTACTCGCGCGCGGGTGAATACCCAAAAGGCCAAGGTATACTCTATGCTGATGCATTTTCGCCTAATACGCCACAAGGTGCATGCCCAGAATGCCATGGAATTGGCCGTGTATTTAACGTGACCGAAAAACTGTTAGTGCCCGATCCCACTAAATCAATTAGAGAACGCGCAATCGCTGCGTGGCCACCAGCATGGCAAGGTAAAAACCTGAGCCGTATACTTACCTCGTTAGGTTATGATATTGATAAACCTTGGAATACTCTGCCTAAAAAAACACGCGATTGGATTTTATTTACCGACGATACGCCTACGGTACCGGTATTTCCCGAGTACACGCTTAAGCAAACACAAGCGGCTATTAAAAATGAAGAAAGCCCAAGTTACATGGGTACGTTTTCGAGCGCTAAACGTTTTGTTTTACAATCGTTTGCAAGCACTCAAAGCCCGCGTACTAAAAAGCGTGTGTCGCAGTATATGCAAATATCACCATGCCCACAGTGCAATGGTAAAAAGCTGAAAAAAGAGTCGCTGTCGGTTAAATTTGCTGGGCTTGATATTGGCGAAATCTCGCAGCTAACGTTAAGTGATCTGGCTCAAACACTTAGTATTGCTGCTAATAAAAAGCCTAAAAGTAACGCTGCTAACCCAGAAAAAACCATTGTTGCAAAGCGTATAGCCAGCGACATTCTTAAACGGGTTGAAGCGCTTACCAAACTTGGCTTAGGGTATTTATCGCTTGAGCGAACCACTCCTTCTTTATCGCCTGGTGAATTACAGCGTCTTAGACTGGCTACGCAAATTCGCTCTAAGCTGTTTGGGGTGGTTTATGTTTTAGATGAACCTTCGGCGGGTTTACACCCAGCAGATACACAAGCGTTGTTAGCCGCTTTAGATGAGTTAATAGCAGCGGGTAACTCGGTATTTGTGGTTGAGCACGACGTAAGTGTTATTCGCCACGCCGATTGGGTGGTTGATGTAGGTCCAAATGCTGGTACGCATGGCGGTAATATTGTTTATAGCGGCCCTGTTGAAGGTTTGCAAAAAGTGACCAGTTCGCACACTAGTCAATACCTTTTTAAAAATGATGAAAAGCTTTTAAGCCAAAGTAACAAACAACAACGCAGCGCAAAAGCATGGTTAAAGCTTACCGGTATTGAGCGAAATAATTTACAAAAACTCGATGTAGAATTTCCGCTAGGCGTTATTACAAGCGTTACGGGCGTGTCTGGCTCTGGTAAATCGAGTTTAGTAAGCCAAGCTTTAGTTGAGCTGGTATACGATGCACTTGGGCAAAAATCGCAGCCACAAGTACCAACAGATGAAGCCGAACTGCTCGACCAAGAGCTCGATATAACAACCGAGGGGCAAATTACTCAAGGCATTGAGCATATAAAGCGCCTTATTACGGTTGATCAAAAAGCCATTGGTCGTACTCCCCGCTCTAACCTAGCAACTTACACGGGGTTATTCGATCATGTACGAAAACTGTTTGCCAACACAAGCGAGGCAAAAGCACGTAAGTATGATGCAGGTCGTTTTTCGTTTAACGTAAAAAAAGGTCGTTGCGAAAACTGCGAAGGCGTTGGTTTTGTAAGCGTAGAGCTTTTATTTTTACCCAGTGTGTATTCGCCTTGCCCAGTGTGTAGCGCCAAGCGCTATAACGAAAAAACACTCGAAGTTACTTACAAAGATAAAACCATTGCCGATGTACTTAATTTAACAGTTGAGTCGGCGCATACATTTTTTGCCGATGAACCCGCTATTTTACGCGCGCTAAATGCGCTGCTTCAAGTGGGCCTTGGTTACTTACGTTTGGGGCAACCAGCTACAGAACTCTCGGGCGGTGAAGCGCAGCGCATTAAACTTGCCACTGAGTTACAGCGCACACAACGCGGCGATACCCTCTATATTTTAGATGAGCCAACGACCGGCCTGCACCCTAAAGATGTGGCTATGTTAATGGTGCAATTAAATGGACTCGTTGATGCCGGCAACACGGTTATTATGGTTGAGCACGATATGCAAGTAGCCAGTAATAGTGATTGGATTATTGACATAGGACCTGGTGCGGGCAATGAAGGCGGGTTAATAGTAGCGCAAGGCAAACCCGAACACGTAGCTCAATCAAAAATAAGCCAAACCGCGCCTTATTTATAACTAGGGCGTGGGTATAAGCTTAATAAAAATTATGAAAATCGCTTCTCTGCACCGCATTTTATTGCATTAAACTAATGTTGTTGAGAGCCTTTGATTTTGATATGTTTTACCCAATTATGTAGCACACGCTATTTATATTTAAAAATACTTTTTATAAAGTTGGTAACCTAATGAATAAAAATCTCGACTCTAAATCTAACGAACCTGAAGATGTACAATATAGTACGTATTATGAATTTGAAGATTTTAATCCTGAATTTGGATTAATAACCAGACTTGTTATTACGTTAGGTCCTGAAAGAGTACCTAAGGGTTTTAAGCACGACGGACCATTTTCTGATGATTTACAAACGCTTTATGAGAGTGGTATTGGTGATTGGGTGTCAGAGGTTTATTTTATCAATGCGTCTAATGAACCAATGACTATTGAAACAAAAAAACTGGGAGTTCGTAAATTTCAAAAATCATTCTCCGACGTGGTTACTATAGAGTCACAAAAATGGTTTATTAGTGAGCCATTAATTGCGCTAGATAGCCTTTATGAAATGGAAGCTGATTTTACATTAGAATTTAACTGTAATAATTCACCACTGAGCTTTAAAAACGTAGCTAAAAGAATGACCGTGGATGAAATTAAAAGCAAATATAACCCAGACCTATAAAATTAAAGCTATAAATATAGTTCGTGCCATATAGCCTTTGATTACTTTAAAGGTCATATGGCACATGCCTTATACTAAAGCCGCTACCTAATTATTGTTGTGTTTTTCTATTTCAAGTTCGATTAGTAATGCTGAGTGAGCGTCATTTGCGGCGTACATTTTTTGGTGATCTTTTAAAGGAAAAACAGACCAGTTTGAACGCTGTGCACCTTTAGATAAACGCTGATTAAAAAACATTGCCACAGCCGCTCGTGCACCAACGCGCTGTGTTACCTGCGCAAAGTGCATAACCTTAGAGGATAATTCGACTGTATTTTCTAAGCTAATTCCAAATTTTCTAAAAATAAGTTTTTTGTCTTCTTTTAGTCCAAAGCCCACTTTTTTGATTGTTAGATCAGACAATATATTTTCAATTTCGGTAAAGTTTTCAAAAAATTTAGTCGGAAATAAATACGTTTTTGTTTTTGTAGACAATTGAATTAGGTGAGGCCCGTCACTTACTTCACCCTTTTTAAAACAAGGCTTACTTTCTGTATCAAACCCTAAAACTGCATGCTTTTTTAGCTCTTCTATCGCGCTTATCGCATCTGATGCTTGCGTTACTACAATTATGTTATCGAGGCTTAAACCGTCGTACATCGGTAAAAATTGAATCTGCTCTTTTGTTAACCTTTCCATTTTTCGTCCTTTTAAAACAGCTGGAGCCTCGTTTTAATTTGCCATTAATTAGTTAGCAGCCAACACTCAAATTTAAGCCCATAACACCATTTTCATGTTTACATTACTGTTTTTAGCTCGTTTATTTAAAAGTCAGCCTTTGATAAAAAGGTTATCATATTCACCTTGTTTATATGGTATTTTGTTTTTTTGCTTATGTTATTAATAAAATACCGATGAAATCACTCTCCTTATCCCACGCTAAAAAGCTTGCGTTACTTTCCCAAGGCTTGCTTTCAAAAACCCCCAAAGCTGGTACTGCATTAGCTAAAACATTAGCGGTGTTTAATAACGTTGGCTATGTGCAAATAGATACTATTTCTGTTGTACAGCGTGCTCATCATCATACTCTTTTTAGTCGACACGCAGATTACAACATCGATCATTTAGACCATCTTGTAGCAAATAAGCAGGTGTTTGAATACTGGTCGCATGCGGCGGCCTATTTACCCATGCAAAACTACCGATTTACCCTCCCACGCAAAGCGGCATTAAAAAATGGCGAGCAAACACATTGGTTTAAAAAAGATGAAAAAATGATGAACCATGTTATTACCCGAATAAAGAGCGAAGGCCCATTAATGGCTAAAGACTTTGCATCGCAAAATATTAAAAGTAATGGCTGGGGAGCAAAACCTACGAAGCAAGCGTTAGAAGTTTTGTTTATGCAGGGTGATTTAATGATTACTGAGCGTAAAAACTTTCATAAAGTGTACGACCTAACATCGCACGTATTACCAAGCAATATAAACACTGCAATCCCAACTGATAGCGAATACGGACAATTTTTGATATTAAATTATTTAAAAGCGCATGGATTTGGCACGTTAAATCAAATAACCTATTTACTAAAAAATAGTAAAGCACTAATAAAACAAACGCTTAATGAATTATTAGAATCGAAAATAATAGAGCCCATACTCATTAACAACATGCCTTACTTTACCAGCAGTAGCGCTTTAAACTTACTTAATGATCGGCTTAATAAAAAGCAGGCTAAAATTATTTCCCCGTTCGATAATTTACTCATACAACGACAAAGAGCTAGCGCAATTTTCGAGTTTGATTACTTATTAGAGTGTTATGTACCAGAAGCTAAACGCATACACGGCTATTTTTGCTTACCTATTTTATGGGATGGCAACTTGGTTGCTCGCGCCGATTGTAAAGTTGATAAATTGAGTAAAACACTAAACGTAAACCACTTACATTTAGAGCCTAAATTAAAAAATAAAGACGCCTTTTTTGAAGCCCTTGATAAAGAGCTTCATGCTTTTTCAATATTCAACAAATGTACAAGTTACGTTATACATAAAGTGTCGGATAACACACACTAATTAGCCGTTGCTAACACCTTACTTTTAAGCACTTGTTTATGTGTAATCTTTTTTAATTTGTTACGGGTAGCCAATCTGAAATAGCTTTACCTATTTCGTGTGGCGAATCTTCTTGTACATAGTGAATACCGCTCACGGTTACCTCAGTTAAATTTGGCCATGTGCGCACAAAGTCTCTTGCGTAACCAACTAAAAAAGCACCCGGTTCAGCATTAATAAATAACTTTGGTATGTCATGTGAATTAGCTAAAAAATTCGCATAGCTTTTAACTAAAGCCACGGTATCGGCAGGCTCCCCTGCTATTGGTAATTGGCGAGGTCCTGCTAAAATTGCACGGCGGTCTTCCCCTGCATTTAAATACGGTCTGCGGTATTCATCATGCTCTGCTTGCGTTAATTTGCGCGAAATAGTCGCCGGTAATATTGTTTCAATAAAAAAGTTATCATTAAGCACCATTTTATCGCCCTCAGCTGAGCGCATAGTGCCAATGGGGCCGTGCAAATCTTTAGGAAAGTCATCCCATGTAGGGAAGTCAGTAACAATTGCTTCCATAAACGCAATGGCTTTTACAGCATCACGATGTGTATTAGCCCAATTAAAACCAACACCAGAACCCCAATCGTGTAGCACTAAAGTTACGTTTTTATTTACACCCAACGCCTCTAAAAGTGCGAATGTGTACTTACTGTTTTCAGCTAAAGAGTAACTACTGTCTGTCGTATTATCTAACTTTTGCGAATCCCCCATCCCAATCATATCTATTGCAATTAAGCGTCCTTTACTTTCTAGATAAGGCATAACGTTTCGCCAAAGGTAACTAGATGTAGGATTGCCGTGTAAAAATACAATAGGATCACCTTGCCCCTCGTCTACGTACGCCATTTTTTTATCTAATACCGTTTTAAATTTTTTGGTGTAACGTAATGTTTCTAAATCATTTTTCATTTAATCTCTTCGCTTTATTTTATTGGATTGTGTGCGGTAACTTATTCAATATACGTTAAGCACAAGACAACTAATTTGAATCATATACATGACTGAGTCACACAATAAGCGAGAGCGTTAAACTTGTCACTATGTTTATATGATCGAATCACATATAATTGATTTATGAAAAATGAAAAATACTTATCAAACCTAATTGGCACTTTTGCTACTTCGGTTTCAAATGACATTGAAAAGCAGATTGCCGAGCTAGGCGGGCGAAGCCTGAGCCACGAAGCAGCATTAGTTACTATTTATAACCACCCAAACGAAACCATTGATGTGCTAAGCAAGGTGTTAGGTTTAACCCACTCGGGTGCAGTTAGGCTAATAAATACGCTTGAAAAAGAAGAACTTGTAAAAAGACAAAAGTCATTAAAAGACGCCCGATCTGTTGTTTTACGTACAACCGATAAAGGAAGTAAACGGGTTGAGCTAATACTAAGCAACCGAGAAACAGCGACGTCTAAAATACTTAGCAACTTTAATACTGAGCAAAAACAAAGCTTTTTAAGTTTAATAGAAATAGCGCTCGGCACTTTAACAAGCGAGCAAATAGAAGCGCGAAAAATATGTAAATTATGCAATGAAGGTGTATGCAGAAAACAAGGCTGCCCAGTAGAAAAAGCGATTAAATGACTACATACGATAACAATTATCTTATTGTATTTATGATAATTACAGATAAAATGACACGATAAAATTTATTTTTACAACGTAAAATAAGTAGGCGTTATAACATGGAAGTATCCGAATCGCTTGTGCAAGCTCTTGCTCCAGATCAGCCTTCAATCAACGCAGCAAAAAAGTTACTTAATCCTGCAAAATGGCCGGTATTGAGTCAATCCGAAAACGTTAATACTATTTGGGGTGAGTGCCAAGGTTCGGGCTCTAAACCTTATTATACAATGGCTGATGTTGCTGATAACGGCTATAAATGTACTTGCCCTTCGCGTAAGTTTCCTTGTAAACATGTATTGGCTTTATTTTGGTTGTTTTCTGATGTGCCTAGTAACTTTACTAAAACAGATCCACCCGAATGGGTAAACGATTGGCTTGGCAGACGTAAACGTACTAATACAGGCGAAAAAACAACATCGACTGACGATAGTAATAAACCGGCCAATAAGCTTAATACTCAAAGCACACCTACAGAACAAACACTCACGCCTGAAGAAATAGCAAAACGAGAAGCTGATAAAGCAAAGCGTGCATCTCAAAATAGGGCTAAAACGCAAGATTCTATTAAACAAGGTTTAATAGAATTTCAGCAATGGGTAAACGATCAATTAAGCCACGGTATTGTTCACTTTTTAAAAGAAGATACCACAAAGTGCCGAAAAATTGCGGCGCGTTTAGTTGATGCAAAAGCGGTTAACTTAGCTGCCCGCATTGACGAGCTTCCGGCTAAAATAAGCGTGTTTCCTATTCAACAACAGCCAAATTTTGTATTGCAAGAATTTGCGAAATTGATACTGCTTAGCGAAGCGTGGCTAGCAAACCCTGACGATATAGATACATTTAGAAGTGTTGCAAGCAGCGAAAATCGTGAGCAATTACTAGCACCCACCTCTGATATGCCTAAACCAATTGTGAAAAATGGTACTTGGCAAATTATTGGCGAAAAGTCAGAAATGCTTCGTAATGGGCTTCAAGTATCAATGCGCTGGCTGCTTTTAGTCGCTGATAGTTCGTCATCGTTAAGCGCTGCTCCTACATTTGCTTTATTGCTTGATTACTCCACGGTTAAAAGTGGCAAAAATAAAACAACAAGTGTTATTGGTATGCAGATTGAAGGAAGTGTTATTTTTTACCCTAGCCGATCTCCTTTACGCGCAATTTTAGGCGAACATAAATACATTACCGACACGCCCGTGAGTCAACCAACTAATAATACCCATTGGCGAGAACACTTTCTTGCAATACATGCCAAAATGCCTTGGATTGATGACGTGCCTTACATAGCGCAAGCCGGTCGTATTAGTGAAGATAATACAGGGCAATACTGGTGGCACAATAAAGATAAAACGCAGTGTTTACCGTTAATTAATAACGCAATAAACCCCATTATTTTAGGTAGCCAACTTAGCAGTGTGTTTGTATTGCTCAATGGGCAATTTGCTGAGCTAATTAGTGCAAAAACCGAGCATTGGGGAGTCATTACATGTCTGTAATATCAACAACCGATAACAAAAACGAAGTAGCTATAGAGCTTAACAACGCTTTAAATACGGCTCAAAATCTAGAAAAAAAATGGCTTATTGGTAATAACCAAATTAACGTAGCAGACTTACCCAAGCAGTGGCATTCAGTATTAACGCCATTAGAACACGACCCTACTAAACTAAATTTATATGCGTTAATTTTAACGCAACAGCAACAGTTAGTGACTCATTATTTGTCACCCAGTGATGATTTAGAGCCCACACAAGATATTCCTGAGCTTGCTTTTGCAAGCATTGGACAATCACTTCGCCCTTTATTTAATCGGGTTATGGCTGAGTGTAAAAATAACTCACACAGTATTTTACAATTGTTAAACCTGTTAGCTAACTACGAAGTTTGCGCTCATCCAAGTGATTGGATGCCGACAGAAAACACTAAAAACATTCCTGGTTGTTATTTTACTTGGCAGTACTGGGCTAATAATCAACTAACCCAATGGCATTTAATACGAGATTTACAGTTTGATAAAGTTAACTTTGCTGAGCTTTCTGCAGCGCAAATTGAGTCTTCACTTACACGGCTGCGCGACATTAAACCCCAAGTTGCGGGGCAATATATTCATCAATTAGCTCAAGCTGCTCCTTCTGAGGCACGTTACAAGCTCTATAAAATTTTAAAAGTTAATTTAACGTCGCAAGACATACCTATTTTAGAAATTTGCCTTAAAAATAAGTCTAAAAAAGTAGTACAACTCGCTACGCGATTTTTATCTCGGTTAGACATCTTCATTAAAGATGAAAAAAATGAGCAACTAGCGCAAGAGCTAGCCCAATGGCTTGTTGTAAAAACGCAGCTTTTACCCAAAAAAATGACGGTTATTTTGCCTGCAACACTTAACAGCATAAAACAACAAGCTATGCGCACCGAATTAATTAACGACGTTGCTTTACCTGACTTAGCAGAAGCGCTGGGGATTTCATTAATAGAACTGTGTAAAAACTGGCGTTTTACCGAGCACAGAGAACAAGACAACATTAGCTTTATTCGTAATGCTTTTGACTCTTTACCTCAATATATATTGGAACGCTTTTTTGAAAAGTGCTGCAAAGAACTTCGTTATGACCGTTTTTTCAGTGCTGTATTACACGGTATAGAATCTCGTTTTTCGGTACAAGGTGCATCGGAAGTACTAAACTACATTTTAGAAAAAGAAGTGTTAAATTTAGGGTTTACTTATTGGTCATTATTAGCAGATCAACCTTTAACTCACTTAACTTGGCTGCAATTAAGCCAATCTATCGCGTGGAAAGAGCTAACAGATGATATTAAACAAGATATAAGTAAAGGTCATTATATTGAACAATATCACATCCGCCCTGAGCTACTTAAACTAGGTCTGTTTTTACCGCCGTCTTTAGCGCAGCAAGCGTATGATTACTTTATTACTCTAGGTGTATTACCCAACGACCCAGCGCTGGATTCTCTTAATCTCAATATAGCGCTAGAAAACACCTACACAAATATAACTTTTATATTATAAAAATTAGTCGCCTAAGGAAATGCTGGGCTCGTACACATAAAATTCAAGGACATTATAATGAGCGATATACTTCGTTTACCCGTTGAGCAAACGTACCAAGTAGAGTTAGATGCTTTAAAAGCAGAAGACACTGGTAGCAAACCTTACAACTGGGCTTTATCTCCTCAAGCAGTGGTAACCTATTTAATGGGTGGTAAAACACCTTCTGGTGTTGAAATTTCGGCTAAATATATTGGTAACCGTCGCATTATAGAAACAGCCGTTGCGACACTTGCTACAGACCGTGCTTTATTATTATTAGGTGTACCAGGTACAGCTAAGTCGTGGGTATCTGAGCATTTAAGCGCTGCAATATGCGGATGCAGTACACAAGTAATACAATGTACCGCCGGCACAGACGAGAACCAAATTCGTTACGGTTGGAATTACGCACAACTACTCGCACACGGACCAAGTAAAGAAGCATTAGTTGCAACGCCGTTGTTTCGTGCAATGCAAAGCGGTAATTTATGTCGCTTTGAAGAGCTAACGCGTATGGGTTCTGACGTACAAGACACTTTAATTACCGTATTGTCTGAAAAAATGCTGCCTATTCCAGAGCTAAACGATTCTATTTTTGCACAAAGAGGCTTTAATATTATTGCCACAGCCAATAACCGTGATAAAGGCGTAAACGAGCTTTCATCAGCTCTTAAACGTCGCTTTAACGTGGTTGTATTACCTCTGCCTGATTCTGCAGAACAAGAAGTTGAAATAATTAATAAACGCGTAATAGAAATGGGTAAATCGTTAGATTTACCAGTGCCTAAAAACACAGCTGATGAAATAGAAAAAGTAGTCGCTATTTTTAGAGAACTACGCGGCGGAGAAACCCTAGACGGTAAGCTTACACTTAAAACAACCACGGGCAACCTTTCAACAGCAGAGGCTATATCGGTTATGGTTGGTGGGTTGAGCCAAGCAAATTGGTTTAATAAAGGCGACCTAGGTGCAGCTGAAATAAGTCAAAACCTGCTTGGCGCTATTGTTAAAGACCCTGTTCAAGACCGTGCTGTATTAGAAGAATACCTTGAAACGGTGCTTAAAAAACGCAAAGGGTTTGAAGACTACTACCATCATTTAAATCAGGTGTTATAAGGTTAACTAATGGCACACTCTGATATTCACTACTTTGGTATACGACATCATGGTCCTGGCTCGAGTAAGCGCTTATTAGCCGCGCTTGAGCAGCTACAACCACAGCACGTATTAATTGAAGGACCAGCTGATTGCAATGAACTACTGCCTTTATTAGCCCACCCGCAAATGAAGCCCCCCATTGCATTATTAAACTATGCAGTTGAGCACGCAAGCAACAGTATTTTTTATCCTTTTGCTGAGTATTCACCTGAATACCAAGCTTGTTTGTGGGCAGCTAATCAACAAAAACCGGTTGAGTTTATTGACTTACCTATTTCAGTGCGTTTAGCGCAAATGCAAATAGAGCAAGATGCTAATAATGACAACGACAGTAATTGTGATGATGAAATTACAAATGAAAATGAGCAAAATACATCATCTAATGAACTAGAAACCTCAGACCCTCAGTTAGCAGCGTTGTTACACGACCCTATTGGCGCACTAGCAAATATTGCCGGTTATGAAGACGCAGAGGGCTGGTGGAACGATCTTATAGAACAAAGCCGTGATGACAGCTTAGCCATTTTTGAGCAAGTAGAACACGCAATGACCGCCCTTCGCCAACCTATTGCAGATGACTCTCCGGCATTAGAGCAAGACCGCCTGCGTGAAGCTTTTATGCGTTTAGAAATAGCAAAAGTAGCAAAAGAGTGTGATGGACCAATCGCCGTAATATGCGGTGCATGGCATGTCCCTGCACTAAAAGGTAAACACACCACAAAAGATGATCGTGCTTTAATTAAAACACTTCCAAAAAAACTAGCCGCAAGTAAATATAAATCAACTTGGATCCCTTGGACATCGTCGCGTTTAGCTACCCAAGCGGGTTATGGCGCAGGCGTGTCGGCGCCTATGTGGTATCAACATTTATGGCAACACCGTAATCAAGACGATCATATTGCTCCTTGGCTTGTGTTTATTGCCAATACTTTACGCGAGCAAGGCGCTATTATTTCAACCGCATCTATTATCGAAGCACAGCGTCTTAGCCTAAGTTTAGCCGCAGTACGAGACAGACCACAGCCAAGCTTTGAAGAAATAACCGACGCGGTTATTAGCTGTATGTGCTTTGGCGAGTACGCATTGTGGCAACAAATAAATAAAACCGTATTATTGGGTCAACAAGTAGGTGAAATACCCGACGACATCGACCTTGTGCCATTATTAGAAGATCTTCAAAAACTACAAAAAAAATACAGGCTAAAACCCGAAGCACTCGAAAAAGAGCATTCGCTCGATTTACGCAGTGACATAGGACAAAACAAATCGGTTTTACTTCACCGATTACAATTACTAGATGTACCGTGGGGCGAGCAATTAGACGCAGGAAGTAGTCGAGGAACATTTAGAGAAAAATGGCGTTTAATATGGCAACCCGAATACGCTATTAAACTCGTTGAACACTTAGTTTACGGAAGCACCATAGAGCAAGCCGCAAACAACAAAGTAATTGCAGCATTAGCTAAAGAGCAACACCTCGGCAAGCTCGCAACATTAGTAAACAGCTGCTTAAGTGCCAATTTAAACAATGCAACAGACTTTGGCTTAACGCAACTTACCGCGCGAGCGGGTCAAGTAAGTGACTGCCATGATTTACTGACCAGTATTTCACCTCTTATTGATATAAGCCGTTATGGCACAGCTCGTACACTTGCTTTGGGTAAAATTGATGAATTAATTGAACGCCTAACGATTCAAGCAGCACTTGCACTTCCCTACGCATGTAGAAATTTAAATGACGAAGAAACACAACAGTATCGTCAAAACATTCATGCAGCTCATAGAGCCTTGGTATTGCATTTAAATAACACCGACACCTTAGCAAAATGGTGGCAAAGTATTGAAGAGATAACGCATTCAAGCCAATCAAATTTTTTACTTATCGGTTTATGTGCAAGGCTACTTTATCAAGCAGAAAGATTAAACAGTGAGCAGCTCAGCTTAATGCTTAATAAAATGCTGTCGCCCGCTTTACCGCCAGCTCAAGCTGCGCTCTTTTTTGATGGTTTTTTTACTGATGCAGTAGACCAGCTTTTATATGATTCGGTGCTGCTTGATGCCATTAATAACTGGTTGTTACATCTGGAAGAAACCACCTTTATTGAATTTTTACCGCTATTTAGACGCGTATTTTCAAACCTTGATTCAATGGAGCGAAAACGTTTATTTGATACCCTGTTTAGCAGTAAATCAACCTCTGAAATAACACACAATACCGATACAACCCATTATGCGTTATGGCAACAACAGTTATCACAATTAGCGAAACTCGCACAGCGTGATAAGGATTGGTTAATATGAATGATAAAACGACTTTAACCCAAGAGCTGAACGAAAATAACGAACCAATGGCGACAACATTAAGCGAAAAGTCACGCCGTTGGCAGCTTGCTTTAGGTGTAAACGACGAACAACAACCGCCGTTATCTAATCGCGATGAACGTTTATCGGGTGCACTTTCAGCGCTTTATGGCTCTGACAACTCAAACAAACAAGGGCGAGGAAGTCTCAGCCGTTCAGCACCTAAAGTATCGAAGTGGTTAGGCGATATTCGTGAGTTTTTTCCGACCCCAGTCGTGCAAGTCGTTCAAAAAGATGCCTTTGAAAGGCTCGGCTTAAAAGAAATGCTAATGGAGCCTGAGTTTTTAAGTGCTATTGAGGCTGACGTACATTTAATAGCTGACTTAATCAGTTTACGCTCAATTATGCCTGAAAAAACAATCGAAACCGCACGACAAGTTATAGAAAAAGTCGTCAAAGAGTTAATGGACAAACTAGAGCAAAAAACATCTGAAGCAATTAGAGGGGCTTTAAATAAATCTAAACGAAGCTTTAAACCTCGCTTTAATGATATTGATTGGCCTAGAACCATTCATGCAAATCTGCGCCATTATCAACCTGAATATAAAACCATAGTGCCTGAAAAGTTAATTGGTTTTATGCGTCAGCAACGCCGTTTAGCCGATCTTGATGAAGTAGTACTGTGTGTTGATCAATCTGGCTCTATGGCAACTTCGGTCGTGTATAGCTCAATTTTTGCAGCCGTAATGGCGTCTATTCCCGCAGTAAAAACCAAGCTGATATGCTTTGATACCAGCGTTGTTGATTTAACAGAAGATTTAACTGACCCTGTTAGCGTTTTATTTGGGATTCAATTAGGTGGTGGCACCGATATTAACCAAGCGATTGCTTATTGCGAAAAACAAATAGAACAGCCAACTAAAACGCACCTGTTACTTATTTCTGATTTATATGAAGGTGGCGATGAAGTTCAGTTAAAACAACGTGTTGCTCAGCTAGTAAAACAAGGTGTAAACGTCATTACTCTACTCGCCTTAAGTGACGATGGCAGACCCGCTTACGACGCGCAAATGGCAGCTGAATTTGCAACGCTTGGCAGCCCCGTATTTGCATGCACCCCAGAACAGTTTCCAGACTTAATGGCAACAGCCTTAAAGCGAGAAGACATTATGTTATGGGCAGCAGATCAAGACATAAAAGCAATTCGCCCGTTAGAGTAAGCCTTCTAAATTAAGCCCCTGATCTCTTAACCAGAGTTCAGGGGCTTAATCTAAAAAGTAATAAAGCGAGCTATCGAGCAAAATCATTCATTATTTATTTAAATGTAATTTTGCTCGATATACAATGATGATAATAATTTGAATTTAATAGTAGCTAAATAATAAATATTTAAAAAATATTTTGTATAAATAATTGAGGAGACGACTCAATTAAAACCGCAACCGCATACAAAATAATAGCAACTAACACAATTGCTAACATACCGTGTTTATTACCAACTAAATCTACAACCGTCATAATCACATAGAGAAAAAATACAGTGTTTATAATGGCAGGTATCACTGGCAGATTAAAAGTGAGTAAAGCAATTAAACTCAGTATTTCTATAATAACAAAAGCAACTACGGCGCATCTTTGACGCACCTTATTATCGTTATCAATAATTTTAATATTAAACCGACTATAAACAAATAAGCCAAAAGCTAAAACCCCCGTTGCAGCATATTCAATTCCCATTGAAAAATAGCTTAACCAAGGTATATCTACTTGCATTACTTTTAGCACTGAATAGCTTAATACAACCCCCCCCGTTGTAATAAGCAGGACATTGTTTCTGTTTTCTTCTTCAACGCCAATAAGCCTACAAAAATTTTCGCCAAAAATTAAAATAAATGTACTCACTGCAAATATTCCTAAAACAGGGCTTTGCAGAACAATAGTAAAATAAGCGGTGTAGCAAAATACACCAGCATAAAAAATAATATCAATGTCTGAAATTCTATTAAAGGTTAGCTTTCGAGCAATTGCTTCTAGCGCATCTTCGTAGATAAATATAAACCAATAAAACGTACCAATGTGAATAACTACGCCAATAATACTTACATAATATGCCTGTAATGCCCATATAGATTCAGCTTGGCTTATCAACAAGTACCCTGAAAAGAGTAAAATAGATTGAAGAATTATTGCCGGAATAGCGATTATTAAACAAACAATTTCATAAATCACCCTATGAAAAACAATCAACAATGCAATAACCGCAAGTGATTTAAGAATGTTTATAGCAGTAAAGTAACCCTCCTGATTGGTAGCTTTTTCATCTATCGCTTTCTCATCTTCAAAAGCCGTGTTAGGTTCAGCTAACAATTCTATTTTTGCTTTTTTTGCGTTGTCTGCTGTTATGTAGCCAAGATCATAAAGCGTATTTATTGTGCTTAATACTGTTTCTTGTTTTGTATTATCAACAGGCTCCTCCGATGCAAAAGAGAGCGTTGTAAACATCAATAAGAAGAAGATAGTAATTACTTTATAAATCAAGCTGTTCATATTATTACTGCTTCCGTACGTATTTTAATAAATATTATTCTATATTAATATATAGATAGAATTACTTTTCAGTTTTGATATTTGTTATGCAAAGAATGGGTTATTGCAATACAAACCATATCACCCAAGTGCTAACCATACGCCTACAGCGGCCATTAAGCTTCCTGCTATACGGTTCATCCATTTAATATTATCGCCACGGGCTAAAAATAAACGTAGGCTTTTACCACCTGTTGCGTAAGCTAACATGCATACAAATTCGCTGACCATTATTACACCAAGCAATACTAAAAGCTGCGGTGCTAGAGCGTACTCAACACTTATAAACGGCGGCAGTAATGAGATCATAAACGCCCAGCCTTTAGGGTTTGCAATTGCGGTTACAAAACCTTGCGTAAATAATGACTGCCTACTCACGTCATTTGGTTTTGAGGTATCAATCGACATTTTACCTTTGGCTCGCCACATATTAAAACCAATATAAATTAAGTACGCACCGCCTACCCACTTTAGAATAGCGAACGCATCTGGGTAATTTAGCATGATGCTTGCAACCCCAAGCACCGCTGCAACGGCTACTGCAGCTACACCTAACAATTCACCTATCATCATCCATAATGTGCGGCGTACGCCGATGCTCATACCGAGTGTCATGGCGAGAGTCATGCACATACCTGGTGTTATCGACACAAAAAAGAAGGTGGGAATAAAAACCGCAAGTGCTGCTGCATCAATCATTAATATGCTCTTATGTTAAATTAACTAAAAATAAAAAAACGCGGCTAAATAGCCACGTTTTTAAATACCTATTTTACTACTGGCCTTTGGTGAGCTCAGGCACTGGCATTGGCTCTGGCTCTGATACTTTAGTTGAGTCATTTAGCAAGTATTTATCTAACCACTGCGCTTGTTCCCACAACACATGCAATAAGCTTTTACGCGCACGGTAACCATGTGCTTCATAAGGAAGCATGACTAAGCGAGCGTCTTTACCTAACCCCTTTAGGGCTGTGTACATACGCTCACTTTGCATTGGGAATGTTCCGTGAGATTAAGGGTGGGTCTTCTTGCCCTCACAACATAAACACGTACTTTACTATTCACTCGGTATTGACTCTGGCACTTGCTCTGGCTCTTTAGTTGAGTCATTTAGCAAGTATTTATCAAGCCACTGCTCTTGTTCCCACAATACATGCAATAAGCTTTTACGCGCACGGTAACCATGTGCCTCATAAGGAAGCATGACTAAGCGAGCATCTTTACCTAAACCTTTAAGCGCTGCGTACATGCGCTCACTTTGCATTGGGAATGTTCCAGAGTTAGGATCCTCTTGACCGTGAATCATTAGCATTGGCTCGTTAATTTTTTCAGCGTGGAAAAACGGCGACATATTAGCGTACACACTTTGTGCTTGCCAAAAATCACGCTCTTCTCCTTGAAAACCAAACGGCGTTAATGTGCGGTTATACGCGCCGCTACGGGCAATACCCGTTTTAAACAAATCAGTGTGAGCCAGTAAATTAGCAACCATAAATGCACCGTATGAGTGCCCTGCTATCGCTATTTTATCTTTATCAGCAATGCCTTTTTTAACTAAAACATCAACTGCGGCTTGCGCGCTTGATACTAACTGCTTTCTAAAGTTATCGTTAGGCTCGCTACCATCAATACCCACTATTGGCATTTTAGGATCGTCAAATACGGCAATGCCTTTGGCAAGGTAAGGCATTGGCCCCCAGTATCCAATATAAGTGAATGCATAAGGCGATTCGCGTACTTGCGATGCTACGGCTTTATCTTTGTATTCAAGTGGGTAAGCCCACATAAGCACAGGTAACGGACCTTGTGTTTTATCGTACCCTGGTGGTAAATAAAGCGTGCCCGATAGCTCAACACCGTCGTCGCGCTTATAACGTAGTTGTTCTTTAGTAACACCTTTAAATGCAGGATACGGGTGCTCAAATGTCGTTAACTGCGTTAGCATGTCGTTATCTAAATTACGTATAAAAAAGTTAGGTTGCTCAGTTTTAGATTCACGAATAGTAATAAATCGCTCACCTTCGTCGTCAAGCAGAGCGCGTACTCGCTCATAATAAGGGGCTTTTGATTGCCATAAACGTTTACTGCTATTTGTTTTAACATCGTACCTATCTAAAAAAGGCACATTACCTTGCTCTGAAGCGCCATTGCCGCGCAGGTAAATATAACGCCCGCCTACAATTTTAATTACGTTCGCGCCTAAATCGTTGCGTTCGTAAATTGCATTACCTGGATTTTTATAAGCATCGTTATAACTACGCTCTGAGAACAAAACGCGGTTTTTGTCGGCATTACGAGGTTGTACTATATAGGTACGAACTTGACGATCGCTAAAACGCCAGTCTGTAAGCATTGCAACATTTTCGTTGCCCCATTCAATACCAGAGTATCGGCGTTCTACTTTGGCAAATAATTTAGGCTCACGTTTAAACGGAGCTCGTAGGCTGTAAATATAATCATGATGCTCAACGTCGGTTTTCATGTCGCCGCCATCTTGTGCCTGCGCCCAAATAACTTCTGCACCTTGATCTGCTCGCCATTCAAAATTGCGGCGGCCAGTGCGAACACTGTCGTAACCTTGTGGGATGTTATCGGCAAGTGGCTGTTTTGCCAGCTCTGCTAATGCATAGCCGCGCATGCCCCATATTTGCCATGTGCTTGCAAAACGGCTGTAAGGTACTTGATACGAAAATGGCTCGTTAATGCCTGCCACTAAAATATTGGTAGAATCAGGAGAAACCGAAAACGATTTAAATAAAGCTGAACTGCCAATTGCTTGTGTATTACCATCGAGCGTTATGTAAGCAAGTTGACCCTGCCCGTAAAACTTAAATTGCGCTTCATCAAACGGGCTGGTTAATAAGTTTTGGTAAGTACGTGCTGGGGCTTTTTCGCCAGTACTTTGTTGAATAACAGGCACAATATTTTGACTATCATTTGTAAGCCTTGGCTTACCAATATTAACCGCTAAATTTGCAACTATTGCACTGCTATCTGGCAGCCATTCGTAAGGCGTTGCGGTTAATACCGAATTTAACGCAGAACTAGAAAGTGCTTTTGCTTGCTTTGTTTCAACGCTGTACAACCATAAATTTGCTTGGTCTGCCTGTTCAACTACAAAGGCTAAATACTTACTATTAGATGACCATTGAGGTGAGCGAATAATCCCTTTTGGTACGTTATTTATATGAATAACTGTCCCGCTTTGAACATGCTTTAATTCTACTGCACTGTATTTTGCATTTACACGGGAGCGCGAAAAATTAGCAGGATTAAGCTTAATCCCAGCTAGTTTAAGTTCTTCTTTTGCAAGTTCATCAAGGGTTACTACCCGTTTGCGTTCAAATAACGCAAGCCATTGACCATCGCTTGATAAGTAGCTAGTGGGTGCTAACTTTGCGTCAACCAAAGCGGCAAGTTCGGGTGATGGAGTTTGGTACCCCTGCTCGGCATAACTTGTTGGTACTAATGCAACACAACAAATAAGGGCAACTAACAGCCTAAAAGCGCTCATGTTTTTATCCTTTTGTTATTTTTTACTATTATAGCTGTATATAAACACGTTTTGCTTTATTCATAAAGTATTAAGCTTGCTTTAAGTGGAGTAAAAGATGACTTAGTAATCTAATTTAAATTACACTACACAGCTGTTTACTTGTTGTTTGACTCGTTACAATACGAGTTAGTATTTATCAAAAATTAGAGATTCTAGCCAATGAAAAAAGTGCTGGTAATTGGCTACGTATGGCCAGAACCAAATTCGTCTGCTGCGGGTACGCACATGATGTCGTTATTAAATGCATTTAAAGCGCAAAACTGGGACGTTGAATTTGCAACGCCCGCGCAGCGCACCGACCACATGGTAAACCTTGACGACTACGGCATAACCAGCCAAAGCATTGCGCTAAACTGTGACAGTTTTGACGAATACGTTAAAAGCTATAATCCAGATATAGTAATGTTTGACCGTTTTATGATGGAAGAACAATTTGGCTGGCGTGTTGATAAGCATTGCCCAAATGCGATTAAAATTTTAGACACTGAAGATTTACAATGCTTGCGTAACGCTCGACACACGGCACTAAAAGCTGAGCGCGAATTTACAACCAGCGATTTACACTCAGATATAGCAAAACGCGAAATTGCCGCTATTTTACGCTGCGACCTAAGCTTAATTATTTCAAGTTATGAAATGAGCCTACTAAATAGCGTATTTAAAATAGAGCCAAGCTTATTGCACCACCTACCCTTTATGGTTGATTTAAGTACATTACCTGCAAGCATAAAAACGTTTGAGCAGCGCCAGCACTTTATGACCATAGGTAACTTTAGGCATGCGCCAAATTGGGATGCTGTACTTTACTTACAAAAAATATGGCCACTTATTCGCAAGCAACTACCAAAAGCAGAGCTACATATTTACGGCTCTTACCCACCACCAAAGGCCACGGCACTTAATAACCCTAAAACCGGTTTTTTAATAAAAGGCTGGGCCGATAACGCGTTTGATGTAATGCAAAGCGCTCGAGTATGTTTAGCACCACTGCGTTTTGGTGCGGGTATAAAAGGCAAATTACTAGAAGCCATGATTATGCAAACACCCAGCGTTACTACTAATATTGGTGCAGAGGGCATGCATAACGATTTACCATGGTCGGGTAAAATAGCTAACACCGCTGACGACTTTGCCAATGCAGCCATTGAAATGTACAACAGCCAAAGTGAATTTGAACAAGCGCAGCATAATGGCAACACACTACTTAATACGCTGTACGATAAAGCGCAATTAAGCGCTGCGTTAATTAAAAAAGTCGATTCAATAAGTAACGATTTAAACGCTCATCGCGAAAAAAACTTCACCGGCCAAATGCTTAAACATCATACAATGCGCAGCACTCAATACATGTCGCAATGGATAGCCGAAAAAAATAAAAAATTAGATTAAAAATGACTAGACACACACCAATTAGTGTTTAAAATCGCGCCCATCAAACGTGGGCAATTTTAGCTGTATTGCTTATATTTTTAGCTTAGTTATCGCAATATTTGGTCCAAAAAGATTTGAAAACTGCAACTTTTACAGAAAAACGCAAATTTATCGTTAAATTAGGCAAAATGCTTCACAAGTATGGTACGCCCGCTTACCGCCTGGAAGCTCATCTAATGGAAGTGGCTACTTACTTAGGACTTAAATCGTCGTTTGTTATGTCGCCAACCTCTGTAACGTTTGTTATTTGGACCGATGGTCACGAAGACGAGTACACCCACGTAGCACGTGTAGACCCTGGCGATCACGATTTAGGCTCGCTTGCCGATACCGACGACCTTGTAAATCAAATGCTCGACGACAAATTAACCTTACAAGAGGTCGACGCCCAGCTAGACGCTATTTTTGTAATGCCAAACCCGTATAACAAACTAACAACGGGTGTTGCATTTGCAACCTCTGGTGGTGCGTTTGCCATGTTAATGGGCACAAGCTGGATTGACGTAATTTGGTCATCAATGCTTACTCTCGTTGTTTATTTATTTGTACTTTGGTCTGGGCGCTCAAAACGCGTAGCTCATATGCTTGAGCCATTAGTGGCAATAATATCAGCAATACTTGCGTGTGCAGTAAGTGTGTATATAACACCTGAGATAAATATACGCTTAGTGGTACTTTCGGCCATTATTGTGTTTATACCTGGTTTAGCACTTGCGCTTGGTTTAGCAGAGCTGGCAGCGCGGCATTTAGTGTCGGGTACTGCGCGAGTAATGGACTCGTTCATGCTGCTATTTAAACTGTATTTTGGTGGTTTTATTGGTATAGGTATTGGCTTTGCACTCTTTGGGCAAGCCGATTTTGTACAACCGGAGCCATTACCAAAGTGGACCGCATGGCTGGCTATATTTTTACTTTGTAGCAGCTTAATCGTTATTTTTAGAACCAAACTTAAGCATGCTGTTTGGTCTATCGCATCAGGCTTTATAGCGTATGGCACCAGTATTGGCTCGGCTATGTACCTTGATTACACGTTAGGTACGTTTGTAGGTGCTTTATCGGTGGGTATATTTAGTAACTTGTTTAACCGTGTTGCTAATGCGCCGGCCTCTATTGTTGCCATGCAAGGCTTGATTGTATTAGTACCAGGAAGCAAAACGTATATTGGCTTAAATTCACTTATTGAAGGTCAAGACTTTGTATATGCAGAGCATATAGGTCAACAAACGTTTTTAATATTTATGTCGCTTGTTGCAGGGCTAATATTTGCAAACGTAGCCCTACCGCCTAAAAAGAGTTTGTAAATTATACTGAGCACTCGCTTTACTTTGATTGAGTAAAGCGAGTGAAGCGTTAAACTAACAACAACTACCACGTAGCAATTGATGCCAATGCTAAGTGTTTTAGCTCATTACATTGCACTTGAGTCAAACTCAAAAACCTCATAGTGATTCCAACGTAAAAAAAGTTCACCGCTTTCAAAATACAGATTTATGTCATCACTTGATGAATAGCAAAAATCATCCCAGTGACTACAAAAAACTAGCCAAGGTAATGTAAGCGCTGTTTCTTGATCCCAGCAAATTGTTACTGTTTGCGAATCATTTACTAAGCCCTTTAACCATTGGCGTGTTAATTCATTCCCTTGTGTGGAGTCAAACCTTTTTGCTCCAACCGGAAAGTTAATAGGTGTAGTAGCAATTAATGCTCTTGCTTGATCTTCGCTCAATGGATTGAGTTTATTTAGTGTATCTTTAGAAAAATCGCCATGGGATGCGCTAATCCAGCGCCATGCTAAAGAAAAGTCTTCAATTTTAATCAACACTCTATACCTACTTTTACAAACACGTAGTGGACTCTACAATACTATTACAACGTTCTAAATACCCTATTAATTCTGGGCCTTCGGGATAATCAGAGCAATTGCCTATTATAAGGTCTGCAACTTTACCTGTCGGTTCTATCTCTACGTCCATGTATGATGCAAATACAGAGTTATTTTTGGTTTCAGTCCACGTAAAGTGATATTGGGTTTTGCCTGTGCTAAGAAGTTTACGATCTGGTTTATTAAATTTACTCGTTGTTGTTGCCAGTAAATGCTTTTTGTTTTTAACGGTAATTTCAGCGCTGCTGACGGCCCAAGACAATGGCCACTCTCTTGTGATTTCGGTAGAAATTTCACATTCGCCAAGCACACTAACCTCATCCAAATCAGAAACTATATTTGCGTATTCACTGGTTCGTAAACTGCTTTGCTGAGCCTGAACAAGCCACAAAACAACCAGTGACAGTAAAACCGATTTCCATTTCATTATTTATTACTCCACCTCCTCTTTGTAGAAGAAGCCCTTAAAACACTGTTGTGTGCATGTTGATTTAGTTAACGATAAACCATATATGATTTTCTATTTTGGTTCAATTACTTACAAGCAACCATCGCTTATTAATGGTCGAGGATGACTGTGAGGATTATTACTATGGCACTTCCCTATTGAGCCAAAATACTCAATAGGGAAGTAACTTAACTAGCGTGACCAGTTAGTTTTGGCAAGCTCTACAATTTCGTTTCCTTTGCCATTTATCAGCGCTTTCATCATGTAAACGCTAAAGCCTTTTGCTTGCTCTAATTTGATTTGCGGTGGCATTGAAAGCTCTTGTTTTGCGGTATCGACTTCTAAAACAACAGGTCCTGAGTGGTTCATCATCTCGTTCATTGCCGATGGCAGTTTTTCAGGGTCGTCCACATGAATCCCTTTTAAGCCACAGGCTTCTGCAATTTTAGCAAAACTTGGGTTTTCTAAATCGGTATCGCTTGATAAAAACCCACTGGCTTTCATTTCCATAGCCACAAAACTGAGTGAGCGATTATTATAAACAACAATCTTTATTGGTAAATTAAGCTGTTTAAGCGAGATTAAATCGCCCATTAACATCGAAAAACCACCATCGCCACACATTGCAATGACTTGACGATCTCTATCTACAGATTGAACCCCCATTGCCTGCGACATGGCATTTGCCATAGAGCCATGGTTAAACGATCCAATTAACCGGCGCTTACCATTCATTGATAAATAACGCGCAGCCCACACTGTTGGCGTACCGACATCGCAAGTAAAAACAGCATCGTCAGCCGCTTGCTCGTTTAGTAAACGCGTTAGGTATTGCGGGTGAATTAAATTTTGCGAGGTTTTGCCGCTGGCAAGTTCATCAAGATCTTTTCGAGACTCTTTGTAGTTTTTAACACATTTTTGTAAGTGCGAACTTGTCCGCTCACCTTTAATATGCTCAAGCAGTGTGGTCACTGAGTTTTTTGTGTCTCCTAGTACGCCACAATCAATTTGCACGTGTCGCCCGAGTGACGCTGGCTGATTATCAATTTGCAATATGGTGGTATTTTCAGGATAAAAAGCACGATAAGGAAAACTAGTACCAATCATAAGTAACGTATCGGCTTCTTGCATTGCATGATAGCCCGACGCAAAACCAATAAATCCGGTCATACCAACATCGTAAGGATTATCGTACTCAATAAATTCTTTACCACGCATAGCATGCACTATCGGTGCTTGTAATTTTTCGGCTAGCGCAACAATTTCATCGTGGGCATCCTTACAACCAGCACCACACAATAAGGTTACTTTTTTGCTTTTATTAAGATGAGTCGCCATTGCTTCAATATCAGATAAAGCAGGTGTATAAGTTGCTGGTTTTGGCACGTTCCATTTTGGTTTGATAGCTTTAGGCATATCTTTTAATGCAATGTCGCCAGGTAGCACTAGTACACTCACGCCTTTGTTTAATATTGCTTGTCGCATTGCGGTTTCTAGCAGGTACGGCATTTGCTCAGGGCTCGAAACCATTTCACAATACACACTGCATTCTTTAAATAATTCTTGCGGATGGGTTTCTTGAAAATAGCTGCTGCCAATTTCAGATGAAGGAATATGTGCGGCAATAGCTAATACCGGTACGTTATTGCGCTGACAATCAAATAGACCGTTAATTAAATGAAGATTACCTGGGCCGCAAGAACCCGCACACACCGCAAGCTCGCCTGATAAATGTGCTTCGCCACCAGCTGCAAATGCTGCCACTTCTTCATGACGTGTGCCTAGCCATTCAATTGTTCCCATTTTTCGCAGGCTTTCACTAATGCCGTTAAGTGAATCGCCAGTTACTCCCCAAATGCGCTTTACGCCCGCTTGTTCAAGGGTTTTAGTAATAAAACTTGCGATACTTTGACTCATAATATAGAACTCCTAAATATTAAGTTATTCTGTAAATTGATTTTTTGCCTCTGATCTATCAGATAAGTCATCGTTTCGAAATGCGCTCAATTATTGAGAATCGACAAGCTTAGATATTTTAATAATGATAGATATATTACTACTGAGACTTTACTAACAAACAATACTCCTAGGTTTGCTGCCCCCCATACTGATACATAAAACATGAATGTCCGCTTTAAAGTGTTTATGAATATGCGGGTGCGAGATTTTTAGTGGCTTAACTATGAATATGTTATTATGCGCTCAATTATTTTACTGAATGCTTTTCTCTTACTTCTATGTCAAATTCTGCTTTGTGCTTTACATTATTTTCTCAAAATATTGATTCTCTCGCGCTTCCTGAAAAGTTTACTTTCCCTTTTTATTACGAGCCGCAACCTTTAGCTGTAGCAGCCACAAAACAATTACAGCAACAACTTGAAACGTTAACGCATTTAAAAGCAGAAAATGCAGGTAAAATGTTTGGGGTTTTAGTGGTGCAAAATGCTAAGCAACAATTAGGCTTTTTAAGTGCTTATTCGGGGCAAATTGAAGGTGATAAAGGTAATATTAGCTTTGTGCCGCCTGTTTCTAGCATGCAGCTGCAAGACGATAGCTATTTGGCTCAAAGTAAAATAATTAACGATATTAATGCTCAAATTGAGCAGTTAGAAAATAGTGAACAACTGCATGAAGTTAATAGCAAACTTGATGATGCAACACAGAGTTACCAGCAAGCACTATTAGCCCAACAGGCAGTAATGCAAGCCGGTCGCCAGCAACGAAAAATACAACGTACCGAAGGCGAATTAGAGCTTAGCGAAAGTGATTTTGAGCAGTTAAAAAATAAGCTTGCAGGGCAAAGTATCGTAGAAAAAAAGCAACTGCTGGCACTTAAAGCCTATTGGCAAAATATAATCGAGTCACTGCAGCAAACACACATCAATATTTCTGATGAAATTGCTCATTTAAAAAAGCGCCGTAAAACGCTTTCTAAAAGCTTACAAAAAAAGTTGTTTGCGCAGTACAAATTTTTAAATGCAAATGGTGAAACTACAGACTTAAATGCCATATTTGCAGCATTACCTGAGCACACTCCTCCTTCGGGGGCTGGCGATTGTGCAGCGCCTAAATTATTACAATACGCCTATAAACATGACTTAAAGCCACTTGCTATGGCTGAATTTTGGTGGGGAGCTGCGCCAAAATCAGCAATTAGGCAGCATAAAAACTACTACCCTTCTTGTTATAGTAAATGCCAACCAATACTTGGGCACATGCTAAAGGGTTTAGATGTTGAAGATAACCCGCTACTTATCAACCCAGCTCAGGGTAAAGATCTAAGTATTGTTTATAAAGATGACGATTTACTTGTGGTAAATAAACCAGCCGAGTTTTTATCTGTGCCTGGCGTTAATATTGAAGACTCTGTTTATATGCGTATTAAAACGCAATTTCCAGAAGCCTCTGGTCCCTTAATTGTGCATAGATTAGATATGTCGACATCTGGATTATTGATGATCGCACTTAATAAACGAGCGCATAAAGCCCTGCAAAAGCAGTTTATAGAGCGCGTTATTGAAAAACGTTATGTTGCATTGGTCGCAGGAAATGTAATTGAAAATAGCGGAACGGTAGACTTACCATTAGTGCTCGACTTTGATGATAAACCACGTCAAATGGTGTGTTACAAAAATGGTAAGCCATCGCTTACAACATGGCATGTTTTAGCGCGTAAAAACAATACAACCCGATTGCAGTTGTACCCTAAAACAGGTCGAACCCACCAATTAAGAGTACATTGCGCCCACAGTTTAGGTTTAAATATGCCTATTGTTGGCGATACTCATTACGGAAAAAAAGCCGACCGATTACATTTACACGCTGAGTATTTAGCGTTTACTCACCCAATAACGCAAAAACGATTAGAGTTTGAAGTAGCTGCTGATTTTTAGATACTAGGAGCGTATTAATCTTTGGTGGCTGCAAGGTAGTTAGTTAAAGCCCATCTAAAATCATCTGTTTAATTTTATGCGCTTTTTCAAAGTGATCTAACTTATGAGTTTGTATCCACCATGTAGCCGCTTCCATAAGTAGCTCAGAGTCGTCATTTTTATTAGCAAAAAAAGCATAAAAAGAAAGTCCAACATTTTCGCCTTTGCTTGCTATTTTTTTATCGCACACTGTGATTATTTTTGTTCTTAACGATTCACGCATAAATACCTTGTTTAGTTTTATTCTTCACTAATTAAACACGCCATTTAAAAAACTAGTCAGAAACTCTAAAATACTTCTGTCTACTATGCCATGGTTTTCTATTTTTTTGTTTTTAGCATTTACTTGCATAGCTTTGCACTCATTTTTTAATTGTTCTACCGTGTGTGCTTCAACCTCATATGCAGTATCAGCTTGCTGCATACATTTTGAAGACCCTGCATAGTCAGGCGATGCACAAGCACTTAGTAGCAAGCATAATAAAAACGTAGTAAAAAGCTGTTTCATATTTACCCTACCTAAACGTAAATGTTAGTTTGTTGCCATTTCAATCGCAATAACAAAAACTTCAAAAAAGAATAAACCAACTGCATCTGTAAAAATGTCATTTTTATGATTTGTTTCGATTTTAGCGCTCATACATTGATTATAAACTTCGGTACTTGTTTGAGCACCATTGTTATCGGTCGAATTAGCTTCTTCTATGCACTCATCCGAATCAGTATGTGTTGGCGAACTACAAGCACTTAATACAAAACATAGTGAAAAAACAGTAATAAAGTTTTTCATGTTTATCCTTAAACTTAAAATATTTTCCTATCTTTAAATTTTATTTTAGCACCGTAATAATAGGCTTTCCTATCCAAATTTTGTAAGTATCTGTAGAAGTAAACTTACTCAATATTTATACTTTTGTGCTGTTTTACTCTTTGAAATAATTGCATTAACCTCTCTGTAAAATTTACAGATTAGTGCTATAAAAAAACAAAAATATAAATATAAACCTAATAATTTCAAAAGATTAACCTGTGGCATTGCACTTGCTTACAATTCAATAAGCAATCAATAGTAAGTAAAAGGATTAATTATGAACATTTTTGAAGCGCTACGTCACGATCATGATAAGCAACGAGAATTAGTTGATGCACTTATTCAAACCCACGGTGAAACAGACAAACGCCATACTATAATGGATGAGCTAAAAACTGAATTAGAACAACACGCAAAGTTTGAAGAACGTTACTTTTACAACCCACTTATGTTTGATGATTTAACTCACGTAAAAGCACGCCACAGCGTTGCTGAACATCACGAAATTGATGAATTAATTGAGCAACTTGAAGACACAAAAATGAGCTCATCGGCTTGGTTAGTAACCGCTAAAAAATTACATCACTTGGTACATCATCATTTAAGTGAAGAAGAACACGAAGTATTTCAATTGGCAGGAAAAGCACTAACCGAGGGGCAAAAACAAAGTTTAGCAAAGCAATATAACGATGCAATGCACTAAATATTTTGTATTTGTGAGTACCCCTATTCACAAATAATTGAACCACCTTATATACACTCCCTTGTGTACTATTGGTTATAAGCCACTTGGCTTATAACCATTTTTAAGCCTATGCGTTAACTCTTCTCTAGCAATGGTGCTTCTGTCGGATCAAAAATTCGATACGCCACTAGCTTTAAACCATCGTTAATAAAAAACCACACCAAAGCATATGCCCACACAGCAAGTGCCCATCCCCATCCTAGTGGGGTCATAAACACACCATAAACAGCAATAAGTGTTGCTATAACTTGCGTGCCAAATACGGCGACCATTAATATAGCAGACGGTTTAATAGACCAAAATGGACCTCGGGTACGCGCTAAAAATATAGTCAAATGCCCTGCTACAGAAAGTAATAAGTACATTAATGTTTGAAGATGAGGGCGGTCGAGTTCAAATACTTTATCGCCCAAGTAAAATAAACCAAAGGCTGCAATTGGCCCTACAATTCCCAGCACAGATGCAATACCCAAAACGAGCCGCATATTCCATGTTTCGGGCTTATTTTGATAATGCACATTGTCGTATGCAATAGACAAAATGGCGGCATCGTTAAGTAAAGCAAGCATTACAATCATGACTGCGGTTAACGGATAAAAGTTAAAAATTAATATCGCCATTGTCATAAAAAGTAGTACGCGCAGTGTTTCAGCAACCCTGTAAATAGCGTAACTGTTCATGCGTTGAAATATTTTTCGGCTTTCTTTAACTGCATCAATAATGACCGATAAGCCATCGGTCATTAACACAATTGATGCTGCTGAACGCGCTGCATCTGTAGCACCCGATACAGCAATACCACAGTCAGCTTTTTTAAGTGCTGGCGCGTCATTTACGCCATCTCCTGTCATACCAACAATGTGCCCTCTATGCTGAAGCACATCAATAATATGGTATTTATGCTCAGGAAATACTTGTGCGAATCCGTCAGCACTCTCAATAGAGTCATCTAACTGCGTTGTTTGGTGATGCTCAGTTGCACCAAATCCACTAGCATCAAGAATGTTTGTCCCTAAACCCAGTTTACTTGCAGTTTCGCGCGCAATGGCCACTTGATCGCCCGTGACCATTTTAACGCTCATACCCATTTCTTTTGCATCGGCAATGGTTTGTATTGCTTCTTCACGGGGTGGATCAAAAAGCGGCAATACGCCTATAAATTGCCATTTACCTTGCTCGTCTGTTTTAGCAACCGCTAACGAGCGAAACCCACGTGCTGCAAATTCATCTATCGATACCTCAACTGCAGTTTTAACTGTCTCAATATTAGCCGACAAAGCTAAAATAACCTGCGGTGCACCTTTGGTCACTTTAAACGTTTTGCCATCAGCATTTTTAATTAATGCTTCAGTACGTTTGCTCACAGGATCAAATGGCTGAAAATGCTCTATATGATAAGAATCTAGATGCTGCTCAGCTTTTACACTTTGTAATACTGCTAAGTCAATCGGATCGTTATTTTCTGAGCGAGATGCTAATGCCGCGTACAATATAACTTGCTCAGCAGAGCCTTTATTTATTGAGTTTTCGATATAAAACGGGTCACCTAATGTTAATAGGTTTTGTGTCAATGTGCCGGTTTTATCGGAACAAAGAATATCAACACCCGCTAGCTCTTCAATTGCAGCTAAACGTGTTACAACCACTTGCTTTTTAGCCAATAAACGAGCGCCTACAGCCATAGTAACTGATAGCACTGTTGGCATGGCGACTGGTATTGCCGCAACGGTTAATACGAGTGCAAACTGCAATGTGGTAATCATTGGATCATCGCGAAACAAAGCAACAATAACTATAAGCAGCACTAAAGCCGCAGCAAGCATTATTAAATAATTACCAATTTTAAGCACTGCACGCTGAAAATGACTTGCGGTTCGCTCCCCTTGCACTAACTGTGCTGTTTTACCAAAAAAGGTATTAGCGCCGGTTGCGTAAACTATTGCTTCTATTTCACCTTGGCGAATAATAGAGCCCGAATAAACAGTTTCACCCGCCGACTTTACAACCGGTAACGACTCACCCGTAAGTGATGATTGATCGACTTCTACTGGATCACCATTTAGCAAACGCGCATCTGCAGGCACTATATCGCCCATCCGCATTCTAATAACATCACCTGGTACAAGTTCGCTGGCATTTAAATTTTGCCATTGAGTATCACGGCGAACGCGTGCTTTGTTAGCTAATTTTGCTTTTAATGCAGCAATTGCATTACCCGCTTGATGCTCTTCCCAAAAGCCAACCAATACGTTGGACAGCAATAATACAAGAATAATAAAAAAATCAGCCCAGTGCTTAGCAAGCGCCGATAAAATAATAGCAGCCTCGATCATCCACGGTATTGGCCCCCAAAAGTAAGATAAAAATTTGAGTAGTAGGTTTGTTTTTTCTTCAACTAGTTCGTTAGGTCCATATTGTGCCAATCTTTGTGTGGCATCAGTTTGGCTTAACCCGTCGGATGATGTTTTTAGCTTTGCTTGTAATTGTGCTAAATCGAGCTTGCTCCATTCATCGCAATTTTGATTATGTGAAGACTTGTTTACTGAACGATTTGATGACTGATGCGCTGACGAAATTTTGACCTTTTCCATACGAGCCTTCTATACAACATTGAGTTGAATAACTTGAGGTAATTAAAACCTACTAACCGTATAGCTAACATAAACTAAAGCTGTCGATATTGTTCTTACAAATGTATTAACTTTGATCTAACGCAATATTAAGGGTGAAATAATATAAAAAGGATTATTTTTAGAAGATGATAAAGAGGGTGGATTATTAAAAGAAGTACTTAAAGGCTATACATTGGGCTGAAGTAGTAAGTAACTCAGCCCAATGTACTTTTAGCTATAACCTTATGGATATAGCTATTTTTTTATTACTTTACAGTAAATTTTACGTCTTGGTCACGTAACAAGTAAAGTGCAAAACACGCAGCCCACATTGGCCATGCAGTGAAGAATAATAAGTTATTAAAACCATCAATGTATTGGTTGTAAGACGAAAGCGTAGATAAACCATGCATTACAAAAATGATACCGTAAGTAATACGTTTTTTAATACCCGCTAAAAATGCCAATACTAAAACAAGTTGAAGAGCACCAATAACATAAGCAACAATATCAGATGAGCCACTAATACCGTAAAAATGTTCAAAAATACGCGCACTATGACCTGGGTTTACGAATTTATCGAACGTCCACATAGCCATTACGATAAAAACACCTAAGCGAAGCGATAAAAGAGACCACTGCAAACGATTTTGTACATCTGAACTCATTGAATTTGTCATAAAACTTCCTTTAAAAAATATATAAATAAACCTGAATAGACGAAGACCGTATAAATTCGTTTTTATTTCAAAAAAAATTAATTTTTTTAATAAAAGTTAAATTCTAATAATTATAACGCCGCACACTTTAGTTTTATAAATTCAGTAAGCAGGCTGCTCTATATAAAATGGTAAGAACTAAAAAGTAGTCTACAATTAAAAAACTCATTAAAAGCAAATGTTTATGTTCAATGTAATACAATTTATCGATTTTTTTAGCTAACCAGTAAAACTATAATACTAAGTTACTAACCTTAAAAAACACTAATTTTGTTATGTTCTAAAAAACAAAAAGAATTGAGGTTTGACTGAAAGTTATTTTTACGCCTTTCGGTCTTTATCGCCATCAACATATAATTATAGAGAGAAAACGCTTGAAACACGCATACTTGGCTTTAGCTTTAGCCACCATATTAAATACCCCACTTAGTGCTTTTGCAGCAGAAGAATCAACAAAGACAAATGATTCAATAGAGCGCATTGAGGTGGCTGGTCAAGTTATTAGATCTCAAGGACTTTCTGTTAAAGACGCTACAGTTGATGGACCTTTTGGCGACAACTTAGCACTGCAAGATATAGCGCGTTCGGTAACACCAATCTCAAGCGAATTAATAGAACAACTTAACATTACGACATTACAAGATGTATTAGCAGTAAGCCCTAATACTTACTCAGCGAGTGGTTTTGGTGCACCAAGCTTACCAACTATTCGTGGGCAATTAGGTGAGCTTTTTCAAGATGGTACACGTCGTCAAGCAGGTAATAATGGCTTTGGGGTGCCGTTATCGTTCAACTCTATAGAACAAATAGATGTGGTAAAAGGCGCACCACCGGTATTATTTGGCTCAAGCCAGCGAAATGGTGGTTTTGTAAACTTACATTCTAAAAAAGCGTCTACTGATGAAAGTAAAGGCAAAGCAACAGTATCTGCGGGTCGATGGGACCAATACAGTGTTTTAGTAGATTACAGCGCACCTATTGTAAAAGACAAAGTAGGCTTTAGAGTCAGTGCTGAGCACATTGATAACGGCAGTTACTACGACTTTTCAGGCACAAAGAGCGACAGCTTATTTGCATCGTTACGTGTATTACCTGATGACAAAAGCAGCTGGGATATTAACTTTGAGTTGTATCAAGTTGAGTTTACCGATAACGCCGGTATTAACCGCCCTACTCAAGCACTAATAGATGACGGGCTTTATATTACAGGGCAAGGCGTACAAGCAAATGGCAGCACAGTACCAGCCGCTGGTTCAATTATTTCGCCAACTGGGCAAGTAAAAATAGACCGAAGCACGGTACTTACCGATCCTGATAATCAAAACGAAGCGACGACTTATTTAATACACAGTATTTATAAGCGTGAGCTTTCCAACAACGCATCAATTAAAAACATCACGTATTTTCAGCACTTACAACGTGAAGAAATTGCGCAAAATAGCTTTGTTGAAATTATAGATGGTGCCGATACAGCACAAAACCGTACTGAGCTTACTTATCTTTGGAATAGTAATCAGCAAACTATTTTTGCATTTGATGTACGTTATAACCGCGTATTAGGCTATAGCCAATTTACAACAGAAGCCGACTTACCTATTGATTTGACAGGCCCACTTTCAAACCGCCGCATTCCTTTAACCGACACACAACAAGCGCGTTTAATTGAAATTAGCCCAGGTGTGTTTGTATCACCCGGTGGTCAATACGATATTAATAACGACGGCAGTGGCGACTTTAATTTATCAGACACTACCGATTCGCGCTCATGGCAAACAGGCTTTGCCATTCAACAAGATTCAGATTGGACAAGCAAATTTCACACAAGCGTTGGCTATCGTATTGACTTTTATGACGTAGACGCACACGACCCAATAGCACCACAAGGGCAAATTGCAGCCAGCGATAGCATTAACGATAAACTACATTCTGGGCAAATCAGTTTTAACTACCGACTAAATGGTGACTACACTACTTACGGCACTGCAAGCTATAACGAAGCTACATCAAACAGTATGGCCGGTGGTACAGCGCTTAGTAGTGACAATACAATAAGTGCACAAAATTTTTCTACTGAAAATACCCTTGTTGAGTTTGGTTTAAAATACGCACCAACCGACAGTGATTGGTACGCAGATGCTGCTTTATTTAGTCAACGTCGTAGTTTACGTAATCGCGATGGTAGCAACACAGGCATTCGTACTTCCGGTTTTGAAAGCCAAGTATTTTACGACGCCTACCCATATTGGTTAAGCGCGGGTTACAGCTATATCGATGCTCGCTACGATAACTCTGCAAGCAGTCAAGATTCAGCACAAGTAGCAGATGCATTTGATAATTCTCGTCCAGATATTATTGAAGGTACCAGTGTTGGTGCGCCTAGTTTTACGGCGTTTGCGCCATCTGATAGGCGTGTTCAGGGTATTCCGGAACAATCTTTTAGTTTTAACGGAAATTATTCAATTAATTCGAAATGGCAAACGGGTTTTTCAGGTCTATATACAAAGAGTTACCCATTAGACTTTTTGGCGACAGTAAAGATTCGTGATCAATACACGTTAAACGTAAATACTAGCTATGCTTTTACGCCTAGCACCAAGTTACGATTAGACGTAAACAACGTTACGAATCAAAAAAACTGGCGCCCAGTATTTGAAGGCGGTTACTTTGGTGCAACTTTGGCTTTTCCTGAGTTGCCAATTAACGCCAAGCTTACGCTTACTCATAATTTTTAAGAGAGAGAACATGATTAAAAAAATATTTCTATTATTGATTGCAGCAGGCGCCGTAGGCTTGTTCTTTCACTTTAATTTGCACCAACTACTAACGCTTGATGGCTTAAAAGGATCAATGGATCAGTTTAGCGATTACAAAGAGCAATCTCCGTTGTTGGTTATTGGTGGGTTCTTTTTACTTTATGTAATAGTTACTGCCTTATCTTTACCAGGCGCGGCTATTTTAACACTTGCAGCAGGCGCATTATTTGGCTTGGTAGAGGGTTTATTAGTTGCATCGTTTGCATCGACTATTGGTGCAACACTCGCCTTTTTAGTGTCTCGTTATTTACTGCGCGATACAATTAAGCAACGCTTTCCTGAGCGCCTAGCCGCCATTGACGCTGGTGTTGAAAAAGAAGGTGGATTTTATTTATTTACTCTTCGCTTAGTGCCGGTGTTTCCGTTCTTTTTAATAAACCTACTAATGGGTGTTACCTCAATAAAGTCATGGACTTATTACTGGGTAAGCCAAGCAGGCATGCTAGCCGGTACATTTGTATTTGTTAATGCAGGTACGCAACTGGCACAAATTGATAGCTTATCGGGCATTTTATCGTTCAACTTAATTTTATCGTTCGCTTTGTTAGGAATCTTCCCATTTATTGCTAAAGGAATCTTAAACGTGTTTAAAAAACGTCGTGTATACAAAAATTATACTAAGCCTAAAAAATTCGACCGTAACATGATTGTTATTGGCGCGGGCGCTGGTGGTTTGGTAACAAGTTATATTGCCGCTGCGGTTAAAGCAAAAGTAACCCTTATTGAAGCCGGCGAAATGGGCGGCGACTGTTTAAACTACGGTTGTGTTCCAAGTAAAGCAGTTATTAAAAGCGCTAAAATTGCAGAGCAAATTCGCCACGGTGAAAACTACGGTCTAGAAAACGCAACACCACAGTTTTCGTTCAAAAAAGTAATGGCACGTGTACATAAAGTTATTGCCGATGTAGCACCACACGACAGTGTTGAGCGTTACACAGACTTAGGCGTAGATGTAGTAAAAGGTTACGGTAAATTAATAGACCCGTGGACTGTAGAAATTAAACTTAACGATGGCGGCACGCAAACACTCACCGCTCGCACCATTGTTATTGCAACTGGCGCACGCCCATTTGTACCGCCACTACCCGGTATTGAAGAAACAGGCTATGTAACAAGCGATACATTGTGGAATAAATTTGCAGAGCTTGATGAAGCACCTAAAAAACTTGTAGTACTAGGTGGCGGTCCAATTGGTAGCGAATTAGCACAAAGCTTTGCACGTTTAGGTTCAAGTGTTACGCAAATTGAAATGGCGGAGCGCATCATGATCAAAGAAGATCTTGAAGTGTCTACTTTTGCTCATGAAGCGTTAACCGAAAGTGGCGTTAATATTTTAACATCGCATCAGGCATTACGTTGCGAAGCTCGCGATGGTAAAAAATTCATTATTGTTAAACATAACGACAAAGAAATAGATATTGAATACGATGAGCTACTATGTGCCGTTGGTCGAAGTGCGCGTCTTAAAGGTTACGGTCTTGAAGAGCTAGGCATAGAAACAAACCGCACTGTAGTAACTAACGAATACCTAGAAACACTGTACCCAAATATTTTTGCAGCGGGTGATATTGTAGGTCCATACCAGTTTACACATGTGGCCGCTCATCAGGGTTGGTACGCAGCAGTAAACGGTTTATTTGGTCACCTTAAAAAGTTTAAAGTAGATTACCGTGTTATTCCGTGGACTACATTTATTGACCCAGAAGTAGCACGTGTTGGTTTAAACGAGCAAGATGCTATTGATAAAGGGATAGATTATGAAATCACTCGTTTTGAATTTGAAGAGCTAGACCGTGCAATTACCGATAGCGCCACTAAAGGCTTTATTAAAGTAATTACACCAAAAGGCAAAGACAAAATATTGGGTGTTACCGTAGTATCTGAACATGCTGGCGACTTAATTGCTGAATTTGTACTGGCAATGAAGCACGGCTTAGGGCTTAACAAAATACTCGGTACTATTCATAGTTACCCTACATGGGCTGAAGGTAATAAGTACGCAGCAGGTGAGTGGAAACGCGCTCATGCTCCTGAAAAAGTACTTAACTTACTTGAAAAATACCACACTTGGCGCAGAGGTTAATTATGTTTAAAACACCTTTAAAAGCACTACTAATTGGCTCGGTTTTAGTTGCAACATCGTTTGCAACTTCATTTACAGCCCAAGCCCAAAGCATGCACGATAGCTGGAACACGTTAGTAACTAACAATGTTGTTGCTATTAATAATGGCCATAGTACTGAGGTTGATTACGCTGCTATAAAATTACAGCATAAAGAACTTAAAAGTTATTTAGACTCACTAACAGCAGTAACACAAAGTGAGTTTGATGGCTGGGAAAAGCCTAAGCAACTCGCTTTTTTAATCAATGCTTATAATGCGTGGACTGTTGAGCTTATTTTAACTAAGTACCCTGATCTTAAGTCAATTAAAGATTTAGGTAGCTTTTTTAGCTCACCGTGGAGTAAAGAGTTTGTTCCTTTACTTGGTAAAACACGTAGTCTTGATGATATAGAGCATGGTTTAATTCGTGGTAGCGGTAAATATAACGACCCACGTATTCACTTTGCTGTAAATTGTGCGAGTGTTGGTTGCCCTGCACTTCGTGAAGAAGCGTACACCGCCGACACTTTAGAAGCACAACTACAAGAACAAACGGTTCGCTTTTTATCAGATACAACTCGTAACATTGCAAAAGATAATACGCTAAGCGTGTCTTCTATATTTAAGTGGTACGGCGATGATTTTGAAAAAGGCTTTAGAGGCACAAACACACTGGGTGAGTTTATGCTGCAATATCCAGATGCGCTTAAACTGATGCCTAATCAGCAAAAAGCACTTAAAAGTGGTGAGATGAAAATTAAATTTTTAGATTACAACTGGGATTTAAATGCACGCCATTAAGTTTTGGCAAATCATTACGCGATACAGCTTTTGCTGTGTCGCGTTTTGCGTTTGTATAACGGCAAGTTTTGGTGTTTTTTCGACCTCAACGTTTGCCAGTACGGTTACTAGCACCGATACTAATATCAAAAATAATATAAAGAATAATGCTGCCCAAAAATCACGTTGGGAACATATTAAAATGCAAGGTCAAAACCAAGACGTGTACTTTTATGCATGGGGCGGCGATGCACAAATAAATGCCTATATTCAATGGGCTGCAAAACAAGTTAAAACTAAGTACAACATAAACTTAGTGCATGTAAAACTCAGCGACACCAGCGAAGCGGTAAGCCGTGTACTTGCAGAAAAATCAGCCAATAATAATAACCAAGGCAGTGTTGATTTAGTGTGGATAAATGGTGCTAACTTTGCCACCATGAGCGAGCATTCTCTGCTTTTAAAGCAATGGGCTAATAAGTTACCTAACTTTGTATTTACCGATCCGATAAACAATCCGGCTGTTAATTTTGATTTTGGATTACCTACCAATGGAATGGAAGCACCCTGGGGGCAAGCATCGCTCACATTTTATTACGATAGCCTAGCAATAGATGGCTCAGCTAATAATAAACTTCCCACTACATTAAACGAATTATTAAACTGGAGCGCGCAAAACCCAGGCCGCTTTAGCTACCCAAAACCACCTGACTTTTTAGGTATGAGCTTTTTAAAGTACGCACTAGTAATGCTGCATCAACAAAGTAATGAAAGTGTAAAAGCACAGTTAAACCAACCAGCTACCGCTTTAAATACGGCACAAGTCCTAAATCCGTTATGGGACTTTTTAAATAAACTGCACCCAACACTTTGGCGTGGTGGTACGCACTTTATGCAAAGTGGTGCACAAATGCGACGCTTAGTAGACGATACAGAGCTGAGCTTAGCCTTTACGTTTTCAGCACCCGAAGTGCCTGCAGCAGTTAAACGCTATGATTTACCAAACAGTATTCGTAGTTACGCTATGAATGATGGCAGTTTAAGTAACACCCATTTTATCGCTATTCCTTACAATGCCAGCCACCAGCAAAGTGCACAATTAGTGGCTAATTTTTTACTTAGCCCACAAGCACAGGCTCATAAACAGCAGGCGCATGTTTGGGGGGATAAAACGGTACTTATTCAATCGACATTAAATGCTGAGCAACAAGCTTTGTTTAAAACAACTAAACCACACCCAAGCGCCCTTCCTTTTAACAGTATTAAACGCACATTAAGTGAGCCACACCCAAGCTGGGTTGATGCAATTATGCAAGGGTGGCAAACGCGTTATGGGGTAAGCAAATGAGTGTAATTTCAAACAAAGTGATTGCAACTTCAAAGCCCGTTACGCATTGTAATACTGATATATTTACCCGTATAGTTAAGTTTAGCCCGCGCTTTTTACTCGCCTTACTGATATTACCCGTACTTGGTGGCTTAATTAGTGTTTTACTACCCGCCTTTGGTTGGGCTCCAGCGCTTGAACAAACCAGTATTGGTTTACAGGGCTTTAATGCACTTTGGCAAACACCTGGTTTGAGCCAAATGGTTGCATTAAGTGTTGCAACTGGCTTGGTAAGTACCCTACTTGCTTTTGTCATTACCTTAATGATTTTAGCTGTGTTTTTTAACAGTCCTTGGCTTGGTCATATTCAGCGTTTACTGAGTCCAATTTTAGTAATACCACACGCAGCAGCCGCTATTGCAGTTGGTTTTTTAATTGCCCCTTCAGGTATGATTTCGCGCTTAATATCACCTTGGTTGAGCGGTTGGGATCTTGCACCAAACGGCATGTTTCCGCATGACTCGTTTGGTATTAGTATAATTTTAGGCTTAACACTTAAAGAACTTCCTTTTTTGTTATTAATGGCACTGGGCGTATTGGCGCAACCTGAGCTCGGCAAAAAGTTACGCCAACAACACAAAGTCGCGCTTAATTTGGGTTACTGCCCAATGACTGCTTTTTTTAAAGTAATACTCCCAAGCCTTTATCCACTTTTACGTTTACCCCTTTTAGCGGTACTTGCCTATGCCAGCGCAAGTGTAGAAATGCCACTTATACTAGGTCCAAATACACCGCCCACTTTGGCCGTTGCTATTATGCATTGGTTTAACGATGTTGATTTAAACCTGCGTATTAAAGCCTCAGCCGGCGCCTTGCTACAACTCGCAGTAACCGGTGGGTTATTGGCTATATGGCTTGGCGGCGAAAAAGCCATTAAAATGCTATTTAGTGACCTACTTACCAATGGCGAGCGTGAATATGGCGGCGCGTTTTGGCAAAAAATTACCATTACCCTCACCATATTTGTTATTGGTTTTATATTATTGTCGCTTATTGGTTTAGTAATGTGGTCGGTCGCTGGATTTTGGCGCTTTCCGGCAGCTATACCCGATCAGTTTGTACTTTCACACTTTAAAAGTGCGTTAATGCAAATGGGCAGCCCACTGTTTAATACACTTGCTATTGGTTTAGTAACAACCGTATTTGCTATTATAATTACGTTGTTATGCTTAGAGTCGGAGCAATTAAACGATAAACCAATTTCTCGTTTTACGAGTTTAATTATTTACTTACCATTGCTTGTGCCTAGTATTGCTTTTTTGTTTGGTCTTGTGTGGATTCAGCAATTAGTAAATAACCAAGCCGCATTTTTTAATGTGGTACTTACACACTTACTCTTTGTTTTACCTTATGTGTTTTTGTCGCTTGCTAGCAGCTATCGACGCTTAGATCCACGCTTTGCAAATGTTGCGGCAAGTTTAGGCGCCGCCCCATGCAAAGTGTTTTTTAGAGTAAAACTTCCTCAGTTATTTGCACCAATTTTAATCGCTGCGGCACTGGGTTTAGCAATAAGTTTTGGCCAATATTTACCTACACTTTTAGCCGGTGGCGGACGTATAGCCACAATAACTACTGAAGCCGTTACACTTGCTAATGGCGCAAGTAGGCGCACAAGTGCGGTGTATGCCATTATGCAAATGGCGCTACCACTTATTGGATTTATACTTGCGTGGGTATTGCCTAAGTACTTTTTTAAAAGTGCGCGAGTTTAGAAACGCATAAATTATAATGCATATATCGTTAAGGTTTTTTTAATGCAGTCATCTTTACAGATTAAAAATTTAAAGCTTTGTCGTCAAAACGAGCTTTTACTTAGCTTGAACGAACAAGTGAATGGCGGCGAAATACTCACAATTATGGGGCCTTCGGGCAGCGGTAAATCAAGCTTATTAAATTGGCTTACGGGCACATTACCAAGTGGCTTTAAAGCTAATGGCGAAGTATGGCTTAACGGCGAAAACATTGATAACTTGCCTGCGCATTTGCGCCACATTGGTGTGCTGTACCAAGATGCTTTATTGTTTTCGCACTTATCGGTTGCTGGCAATATTGCCTTTGCTATGCCTAAAGGCAATAAAAAGCAGCGACTTGAAAAAATAGAACACGCGCTTGAACAAGTTGGTTTGAAAGACATGGGCAATCGCCACCCCGACAACCTCTCGGGCGGCCAGCAAGCACGTGTAGCATTATTACGCATGCTACTGAGCGAGCCTAAAGCTATTTTGCTCGATGAACCATTTAGCAAGCTCGACACGCAACTGCGGGTTGATACTCGCGAACTCGTGTTTAGCCAAATACGGGATCACAAACTACCCGCAATAATGGTAACCCACGACCACAGCGACGCAGAGGCTGCCAATGGCAAGCTCATTACGTTAAGCGCAGCTCTTTAATATGGCTTTAATACATAGCTTAAACGCATAAGGCAACAAACATGCTAGACAAATTTATCACCCCTGTAATAAAGCCACTTTTAACTCCTGTTGTAATGCTGATGCACAAACGCGGTATAACCCCCGATCAACTCACTGTTGTTGGTTTTTTAGTGGGTTTATTAGCAGTGCCATTACTTGCTTTTGGACTTTGGTATGGGGCATTAACTGCCATTGTTTTAAATCGTATTTTAGATGGGCTTGATGGCGCACTGGCGCGTTATTCAAATCAAAGCTCTAGTGCTGGTGGATTTTTAGATATAACGCTCGATTTTTTATTTTATGCGGCTATTCCGCTTGGTTTTATTTTGGCGAACCCTGAGCAAAATGCAATTGCCGGCTCGTTACTACTTGCAGCCTTTATTGGCACTGGCTCAAGCTTTTTAGCGTTTGCGATTGCCGCCGAAAAATTTAAGCTTGAAAAACCTCAGTTTAAATATAAAAGCTTTTACTACTTAAACGGTTTAACCGAAGGCACAGAAACAATTGCACTGTTTATTGCATTTTGTATTTGGCCACAACACTTTGCCATTATGGCAAGTATATTTGCTGTTGCTTGCGGCGTTACTATTTTTACCCGTATACATGGTGGTTACCACACTTTAAAGCAGCAAGAAGCTGACGTTAATAACGCAGAGCCAAAAGCACAACACTTCGATACAGAGGTAAATAATGACTAACGAAGTATGGTGGCGTCTAGGCTGTTTTTTTAGCATTTTAATTATTATGATGTTACTTGAATGGCAAAAACCAGCACGCCAATCACCCATTAAAAGCAGCACACGCTGGTTTGCTAACTTTGGTTTAGTGTTTGCCTCGTCGGTTATTGCACGCTTAGTTGTACCCATTGGCTTAACCGCTGTTGCACTTTACAATCAAGAGCATGGCATTGGTTTATTCAATCAAATAGCCATGCCAAGTATGATTACTATTATATTGAGCATGTTATTACTCGATATATTAATTTACTGGCAACATAGGTTATTTCATCAGGTGCCTATTTTATGGCGCTTACATCGCGTACATCATGCCGATGCCCACGTTGATACAAGTACGGGCTTGCGATTTCACCCTATTGAGATTGTGCTTAGCATACTAGTAAAATTTGTAGCCGTAAGCGCTCTTGGCGTACCCGCAATAGCAGTGCTTATATTTGAAATAGCACTCAACGGTTTAGCATTGTTTAATCATGCAAATATACGTTTACCAAATAAAATTGAAAAACCATTACGCCTCGTTTTGATGACCCAAATACTTCACCGAATACACCACAGCAACGTGGTAAGTGAAACAAACTCAAATTATGGGTTTAGCGTTATTTGGTGGGATAAACTGTTTGGCAGTTATAAAAGCGAAGCTAAAAAGCCTGATGGTGATATAAATATAGGCTTAATTGAATACCCAAGTGCTAAGCAAAATGCATCTCTTTGGAACTTGCTTATAATTCCTTTTAAAAATAAATAACGAAGATATTTAGGTTATAGATTGTTATTTAATATGTAAGTAAAGCACATAGCTGTGCTTTACTTACATTCATACATTAGACCACTGCAAACTAAAGTAACCCCTCCTTTTTTACTAAACATTTTAACCAACTAATAAATGCTATATTTTTATAACTCCTTGTTAACTGGTCGAACCGTAAACTAAATGTAAATAACATAGACAAATATGTTGACCAATTACCTTCCCCGCAATATCATTTGTAAGCGCTTACAATTCACACATAAAAATGTAAGCGCTTACAGTAAATAAAAACGATATAACTTTTAATAAGTTAAAACACAAATTCTGACAATAATCTGTTGAAACCGGGGTTCAGTTATGAACATTGAAACAACGCACATTACTCGCTTATTGGCTGCTATTTCATTAGCATCTTTAGCTGGTTGTGGTGGCGATGCTGCCACTACATCAAATTTTGATAAAGTAGACGTAACCGCACCAGTCTCTGATTGGCAAATGGTTTGGAATGACGAATTCGATACATCTAGCATTGATGCAAATAAATGGAATTTTGAATTAAATTGCGATGGCGGTGGTAATAACGAAAAACAATGTTACACCGACAACGAAGAAAATGCCTTTGTAAAAGACGGCATACTTAACATTGTTGCCCTCCCCGCTGGAGAAGGTGCAGAACAGCCATATACATCAGCGCGTTTAAATACACGTTATAACGCTGATTTTACTTATGGCCGCTTTGAAGTGCGTGCAAAATTACCAGCAGGACAAGGTAGTTGGCCCGCATTTTGGATGCTGCCAACAGATGAAGTTTACGGCACTTGGCCTCGTTCTGGCGAAATAGATGTTTTAGAATCAGTAAACCTTAAAACACCAGATGAAGACGGCGGAATAGAGTCAAGCATCCACGGCACCCTTCATTACGGACGTGCATGGCCAGATAATAGCTACACAGGACAAGAATATAAATTCCCTGAGAATACTAATCCAGCAGATGATTTCCACACTTATGCTGTTGAATGGCAAGAAGGTGAAATTCGCTGGTACGTAGATGGTTACCTTTATGCAACCCAGCGTCAATCTGAGGTTTTATACAATTCCAAAAGTGAGCCTGCGGGCTTAAAGCATCGAGGTTGGTTTGCAGAATACTTTGAACAAGGTTCTGGCGAACTTACAACGCATTGGGATAGCGCACCATTTGATAAAGATTTTCACTTATTGCTAAACCTAGCAGTAGGCGGCGACTGGCCTGAAAACGTTAATGATTTAGGTATAGATGCTAGCGCATTTGAAAACGGCCAAACCTTTGCTATTGATTACGTACGTGTTTATCAATGTGCATCAAGCCCTGATACAGGTAAAGGGTGCGAAACTATTCGCCCAGGTTACGATAGCTTAGACGATGCCCTACTTGAAGGTGATGCACCAGTTCCTATAGCTGATGGAGTTACTCCATTAACCATATTTGGTGATTCTTTTAATATTAATTGGCCTGCGTGGGATTGTTGCGGAGGTTCAACTCCTGCAATAGTTGTTGATGAACAGCAAGGTAATACTGTTGAATTTAATGTTGGTGAAAACCCAACTGTAAACGGTTTTATTTCAAGAGCGGCAAACATTACCAATGAGGCAGGTGTAGCCTCTCCTTTTGATGCAACGCCCCTGTTAGCACAAGGGTATTTTCAATTTAAAATGAAAGTAACTAGCGCACCTGCTGATGCAAACTCTACATGGGTTATTAAGCTTGAAAGCGCAGGAGACACAACAACTGCGGCCGAACTACCCATTACTCAAAGCGTTGAAGGTATTGCTCCTGTTGTAGGTCAATGGCAAACATACACATTTAAATTAACCGATCTTGTTGCTGCAAACTTAGATATTAGCGCTATTGATGCGGTTATGATCTTTCCTACTTGGGGCACTGGTAATGGCGCTGTTTATAGAGTAGATGATGTAAAAGTTACGCAAGATTTCCCTGAGCTTGATGTGTTTTCAGATACTCAAAATCTTGATTGGCCAATGTGGGACTGCTGTAGCGGCTCTACGCCAGTGGAAGTAATGGATGATGAACAACATGGTATAACAGCAGAGTTTACAATAAATGATACGCCTACTGTAATCGGCTTTAATAGCCGTACATCTGTTGGTGGAAGTGGCGAGGCATTTGATGCAAGCGCTATCATAACACTCGGTCAAATTACGTTTGATATGAAAGTTACGAGTATGCCAAGCACACCCGATGCGCCATGGTTTTTCAAAGTTGAGTCAAACGAAGGTGACTCTGCCGTAGAGCTTGCACTTACTGCAAGTGTTGAAGGTATTGCCCCTACTTTAAACGAATGGCAAACATATACTTATACGCTTTCTGATTTATCGGCTGCCGGTTTAGATGTAAGTGCAATAGATGTATTAATGATTTTTCCTAATTGGGGTCAAGGTGCTGGCGCAGTATATCGTGTTGATAATGTAAAAATTTCAAACCCGTAATTAAGATTTCACTGACAAATTCTAGGTGCTTACACAGCACCTACTCTCTTGAACAACATTTTATAAAGCAGAGCTATTATGAACACATTCAATTTTAAAAAGAGCCAACTTGCGGCTTCTGTGTCTCTCATCATTGCTGCGAGCACATTAAACACAGCTATTGCGGCAGAAGCTGAAACAAGCGTTTCATCTGATGTAGAAGTTATTGAAGTAAAAGGTATTCGTGGTTCACTTATCCGCTCAATGGATATGAAACGCGATTCGGCAGGTGTAGTAGATGCTATTTCAGCTGAAGAAATGGGTAAATTCCCTGATACTAACTTAGCAGAATCACTGCAACGTATAACCGGTGTATCGGTAAGTCGTGCAAATGGCGAAGGTAGCCAAATTACAGTGCGTGGTTTTGGCCCTGAGTTTAACTTAATAACGTTAAATGGTCGCCAAATGCCAGGCACGGGTTACTCTCGTTCTTATAATTTAGAAAATATTGCCTCAGATGGCGTAAGCGCACTTGAAGTATTTAAAACTGCACGCGCCGATATACCTAGTGGAGGCTTAGGCGCAACGGTAAATATATCAACAGCCCGTCCACTACAAAAACCTGGCGAGCATTTTACAGCATCAGCAAAAGCGCTTTACGATACCTCAAATGAAGCTGGCGATGATGTAACACCAGAAGTATCGGCGATGTACAGCAATACCTTTAAAGATGAAACCTTTGGTATTGGCTTTTCGTTTTCTCACCAACGCCGTGACTTTCAAAAACAAAGCGCAAATATTCAAGGTTGGCAAGCAAACGTAGATTTACCTACCCTTGACCAAAGTGATTTTATTGACAACCGCAGTGTTGATGCTGATGGAAACCCTACCGGTAATTACTATCTTCCAAAAGATATGAACTACTCAATTGAAGACTTACAACGCGAACGCACTAACGGTCAAGTAACACTTCAATATGCGCCAACTGATAACTTTGTAGCAACTGTAGATTACACCGCAAGCGAAGCAACCACTGGCTCACAAACTATTGGCTGGGGTATTTGGAACGACTTTGGCAGCAATATTAATGGTTACGAGTTAGACGAAAACGGCACTGCCGTATACATGGATTTAAGCGGTAATGATGCTTCATTTACTTCAAGCAAAAGTACCACCGAAGTTAAAGCACGCTCTTTAGGTGTGAACCTAGAATGGCAAATTAATGATACATGGCAAGTTGAACTTGATTATCACGACTCTAAAAACGAAACTGATAACGGCGCAGATAGCGGGTTAGGTAGTGCAGGACAAGTTATTTTAGGTTCAGACCAGCTTGTAAATAAAGTATACGATTTCCGTACAGGTGAAATACCAAGCGCTGAAGTATTTTGGCAAAATGGGACAAATGAATTAACTAAAGGCGAAATAGATTCTAACTTTAGTCAATTTATTCATTCACCAGGCGAGTCAAATATTGAACAACTGCAATTACACACAACTTGGTATAACGAAAGCTTTGATATTGGCTTAGTTGAAGTTAAATTTGGTGCCTCTCGTACAGAGCAAGACACTGGCGGTTACACTGCATGGAGCGGATTAGTGGGCGGTCCTGGTTTTAACCCGTCGTACACTGAAGTATTCCCAGATGCGATGTTTACTCGTAATGATACATCTGGTTTGCTTGATCAGTTTTCAGGCGGTGGCAGCGACTTACAGCCTAATTACTACTACACATTTGACTTTGACGAAGCGGTAGCAAGACAAATAGCTTACTTAACCTCAGATGTTACCGGCGGCGATGCATACGCAGCAAACGCTTATCTAGATGGTATTGACAGCGAAAGCTATGTTGAAGAAATTACCAACAGCTTTTATGTTCAATCACGTTGGGAGTTTGAGCTTGGTGATTACTTTTTAAAAGTAAATACAGGCCTGCGTTACGAACAAACAGATGTAACCAGTACAGTACGCCAACGAGTAGAACAACAAGTTAATTGGATCAGCGCCTCAGAATGGATTATGCAATACGCAGACGGCGGCGACGATAATTTCTTAGAACAAGAAGGTGATTACGACGTTTTACTGCCTTCAATTGACTTAAGTCTCGATTTAACCGATGACATAGTTGCCCGTGTTTCTTGGGGTAAAACAATGTCACGAGCGCCATTAGGTAACCTCGCGGGTGGTCGAAGCCTAACAGGCAGCCCTAAACCTGGTTCGCGTACAGGTAGCCAAGGTAATACAAACTTACTGCCATTTAAATCAACAAACCTTGATTTATCGTTAGAGTATTATTATGCAGAAGGTAGTTATGCATCAATTGGCTACTTTAAAAAAGACGTAGATAACTTTATTCAAACAAACATTACGCAAACAACAATTGACGGTTTACACGATATTTTAAACGGTCCTCGTTACTTGCAAGCCGTGAGTGATTTAGAATCACGTGGTGAGCAAGCAACAACCGATGCTATTTTTGCACAAATGATCGCAAATGGTGATGCTAATTCAAGTGGTATTATCGAGCCAAATAGTGATGATCCGCTAATAACATGGAATATTAGTCAACCACAAAACAGCGACAGTAAATCAGTAGATGGTTTTGAAGTTGCTGTGCAGCACTTAATTGGCGAAACCGGATTTGGTGTTGGTGTAAATGCCACATTTGTAGACGGCGATGTAGAATTTGACACTGAAAGTTTAAGCCAACAATCACCATTATCGGGTTTAAGTGACTCGGCAAACTTTCAAGCATTTTACGAAAAAGATGGCTTATCAGTTAAAATTACTTACGCATGGCGCGACTCGTACTTAATTGGTGTTGGTCAAGCGCAAGGCTCTGCAGACGCACCACCGCAGTATGCTAAAACATATGGTCAGTGGGATATGAGCGTAAATTACGACGTAAACGAAAACGTAACGGTATTCTTTGAAGGTGTAAATCTAAACAACGAAACCGAACAAGGTTACGGACGTTACGAAGAGCAATTCTTATTTGCTAATCAATACGGTCCTCGTTACGCCATTGGCGCACGTTACAGCTTCTAAAGTATTTACCAGTAAAACGAAGCCGCTCTTTTGAGCGGCTTTTTACTTAATAGATATCTCGGTATTTAATGCCACGAGCTAATAAGCTAAAGCTCTGCGACCTTTGGTAAAGGTTTCTTACTTAATATTTCAAATGTAATTAAATCCACAAGCATCGAATAAACCACATCATTATTAATAAAAACAACAAAAAGCTCGCCGTCAGAATTTAAACCTGATTCAACTATACGACTATAATCTGTAATAATTTCAGTGTAATTAGAGCCATCAACTTTACTTAAAGCAAAAGTCCGATTGTCGGTATTATCTAATTTATTATCTAAATTTGTATCACTATTTATTACCTCATAAGAGATAGCGCGGGTGGCTGAGCTTTTATTAAACTCATCATCTACAAGTGGGATTATATCTATAATCAACTGATCTATAGATTTAAATAACCAAACAGAGTTATTCGTACTGCTATTAATTAAGAGAACGTTTTTTGATCTGGTTGGTGTATAGCTACTCCCGCCAAACTCACTATACATCCCCAGTACTGTACTTTTTTCTACAAACAGTTTTTCGGACTCAAGTGCAATAAAATAAAAATCGGTGCCACTTATTTTATGTGGATAACCTAGGCGCCAGTTTTCTTCTTTGTTATCGTCTTGAGCTAAATTTAATGTTGTCTGTTTTGTGAGATCCTGATCTTTAAAAATGACAGAAGCAAGTTGATAAAAAACAAACAATATAGCAATTATAAGTCCACTAAATAAAACCAGCCCATTAAGATTCCATACCCATTTAAAAAATTTATCTGATTTCATGTTATTCCAACTTCTAAGCTACTTAATTTTAAAGTAGGTAATTATTAACAAACCCTAGTATTTTTTAATCTGCTCAAGCAGCCGATTGGTTGTCCAATCAATGCCGTTATACGCAATATCTGGCTTGTAGTAAGCCCCAGCCCCTCGCGCTCTGTTTACGTATACTTTGTTAGGTACAATCACTTTGCCTAAGCCTGAAGGTAAATCAGCTAAACGTACCTCCATATACATAGAATCAGCGCTGCTTGGAGCACCAAACAACCGCGTATTTGAAAGTAACTTAAACACATCAATCGCATCTAAGCAGGCACTCGCACATTGCGGCGGAACAATAACAAACACCTTGGTTTTAAAGTCACTCACTAAAGGCGTATGTGGTATGTTATTTAGCGTATTAGTCTTTTCTTCTACATAAAACGGGGCATCACTTTCAAGTGATAGAGCCATGCCAGCAGCGACGGTTTTAAGAGTTTTCAGTACTTCGGGTTGATCTTTTACAACGCTAAATAAAGACTCTACATAGTCAGTATTATCTTTTGATGCTCTCCACCACACTTGCGTGTTTTGAGACAAGCCAACCGCATTGTGCTCTACAACTTTTTCGCCCCACAGCCCTTTTGCAATTTGTAAGCTCCAGTAAGATGAACCACCTTGGTTATGGCGCAAATCTAATACCACGGTTTTTGCATTAAGTAACTTACTACGCTGCTGTTGTATTTTTTCAAACACTTTATTGTATGCAGCTGTTTGTTTATCGTTTACTGAAAAGCTAGGCATAGCAATCCAAGCAATGTTTTTTTCAGGCCACGTTAAATCAATGGGGAGTTCATCACCGTTATAAGCATTTTCTAAATGCTTACTTACTGACTTAGGCCTTACTGACCAATTTAGTACTTGTGTATAGGTATCACCATTGGCTTTAACAAATTCACATGCTTTTAAAGGAGTTAAAAATGGATTGCCCTCGTCAATTAGTAACCGCCAACCTTGCTGCCACCAATGCCCAGGTTGTGCCACTTCACCATGAAACTTAAATATTCTCTCCCGCATTAAGGTATCAATGCTTTGCCCATCGCATTGGCTTACAACATCACCTTTGCTAATATTTTTGGCTTCGCTGTAATACACTTTTAGCGCATCACCTCGCCAAACAGCACTGAAGCCTGGCCAGCGGCGCGCGGGCCTCTCTACGCTTGAAAACGCACCAGCATGACCATCTTGTAAAACAGTACTAAAACGTGCAATTGCCGCAACATGAACTTGCGGTCCGCTCGCTTGAGCCGACAATGTAAGTGCTTCTGCTTTTGCTTGTTTTAATAAATCAGGGAAAGTTGGGTTATTAACATCAAACATACCAGGGTGATTTTGTGCAGATATACTATAAGCAGCTTCTATATCGCTATTTGTAACACTGCGCCACTGCTCTGGCGTTGTGGGTACAGCTTGCTCATGTCCAGCATTTACAAGTGGTGATAGTAGTAAAGTTGGGAGTAATACATAGTTGATTATTTTTGTTTTTATAGTCATAAAAATCCATTTAATTATTAGCTTTTTAAACATGCTAAGCTAAATATAAGCTGACAATAATGCAAAGTTTACTTTTATTTATAATTAAGAGCTAGTTAGCTAACTGAAGCATTTTTAAAAATTAGTCGGGTAAGGTGTTTTCGCTAAAAATGAAGTACTACACGCACCAACAATAAAATGAATTTTTATTATATCTCTGATTTAGCGCGTGCAATATAACCAGAATACTCAGCAGAAATAGGCATGACTTTGAAGGGGCTGACGTTTGCCCCGCCAGTGTTACCGCTGGGAATTAATCCAAACGCAGTTTTGGTAGCTGCTCCAGCTATACGAAATATTTGTCCAAAAAGCTCACGTAAATCGTTTTGCTTAAACGCCCAGCAAAACATCAATACATGCACTTTAACATGAAAATAAGTGGATTCTTGACCGAGTACATGAGCATTTTCTAAATGCTCAAATGCCTCCATAAACTTGCCATTTTTATTAGCTAAATGAGCTAAGTCTAATTCGGCATTTACATATGGTTTTATATTTTTAGTGAATTGACTAAACATACTTCTATCCTTGTAAGCGTATAACGAGTATTTAAAGCAACTCGTTTATAACCTATGTTTATTAATGGTCAAACAATAACCGAGTTGCTATTTTGGTTCAATTGCTACTTTTGTTTTTTTAGTTTTGCGAGCTCTCTTGATTTAATTTTTAGCACTTTAATTTTAGCGCCGTACCAATTAGCCATAGGTGCTGCTGCAATACCGTGTATTAAAGTGCTCATCCATACAGCGTTAATCGCAACAATTAAAACTGAGTGACCGTATTCACCTAAAATATCCTTAGAGATAATAAGTGCAAACAGCGCTGTTGCAAGACCTCGAGGTCCAAAGAACCCCATAAACACTTTTGTTAATACCTTAGCTTTAGTGCCAATCAATGAAAGATAAATAGCAAGAGGTCGTACAATAAATATACTTACTAAAATATAACCAACAACAGGGAGGGTTAAATGCTCAACAGCTGAAGGAAGTAAGCCAAGCCCAATAATAACAAACGAAGTCCATATTAATATTTGACCTTCACTTTCAGTAAATTGGTATATAAATCGGCAATGACCTTTTACAATATTACCAAAGGCTAAACCTGCAACAAACGCTGATATAAATCCATTTCCACCCATTAAAGTAGCCATTAAATATGATGTGCCGGTAAGTGCTAAAACGCCAATTCCTTCATATATAGTCGATGATATTTTTTTTGACTCAGAGTATAAAAATAAACGTCCGCTCGAAAACCCCATAAATGCGCCAACCAAAATACCTATAAATATTTGGCTAAATCCAAACACTAACCATGACATTTCATTTTCTTGAGAGCCGGTTTCCATAGCAACTAAACTGGCAAAAAATAAAATAACAGGTAATGCTAGTCCGTCATTTAAACCGCTCTCAACTGATAAACTTTGTCGCTCGTTTAAAGGTACGCTCTCATTGCTAACAACAGCTTGCCCTAAAGCTGCATCAGTCGGTGCTAAAATTGCCGCAACTAAGGCTAGCATTGCCCAAGGCCACTGTGGAAAAAACAAATAAGCAAAGCCTGTACCAATCAAAATACTCAACGGCAAACCTATCAATAGCATTCTTAAAGGCCACGTATTTTGCCTTTTTAATCTGCGTAAATTTATTTGTGAAGCATCTAAAAATAATAATACAACTAGCGATATTTCTGCTATTAAATACACGGTCTCGTGTGCATCGCCTATATTGATCAGCCCAACCTGAGATACAGCAAAACCTATACCTAAAAATACCATTGGCGCCGTGATAATAGTGGTAGAGAGTTTTTTTGCTAGCATAGAGTAAGCACTAACTGAGAAAAGAAGAATGAGTAATCCTATTTCCATTGGGAGTTCCTATTAGGCATGGCTTGGTATTTTTATTAGAAAATATCAGGGTTGGGGTTAGCTATATTAAATCAGCACAATTTGTTGAGTTAATTTTTATAAGTTTATTTTTAACTTTAATCTAAAATAATAACCGGCACCTAAATAACATTAGCCTGCCGGTTACGTTTAACTTTAATATGCAAAAGCTTATTTAGCTGCTGCACGTTTTGCGTCTAAACCAAGTAACTTATCAATAGATAAAAAGCCAGGTCCACGAGCAAAAATCACTAATAATGAAACAGCCCACCACGATGCCGGATTAATCCAATGATCGAGTGTAGGAAAAACTGCAAGCTGAATAAACATTGTCATACCAATAAGACCTAACGCTGCAAAGCGAGAAAACAAACCGATAATCAGTAATATTGGGAGTAACACTTCAACAACACCAGCAACCACAGCAAGCGTTTCAATTGCTTTTACAAGGAATGAGCCATCAACATAATCTAATGTTTTTGGATCACAAAGCTGCAAAGCACCTTCTCTAACTGGATCAGGACAGAAAAATTCGTATTTAAATAAGTCGTATTTATCAACATTAAATTGTAAAAAGCCATCCCATTTACTCAACCCAGAGTCTAGGAATACTTTAGCGACCATAAAGCGAAGAAAAAACAGTGCTATAGGTTCTAAGAACCGCGATAACTGCTCTCCCATCTGTACGTACAGTTGTTGTATTTTTTTTATCATGCCCATATTTATTCCTACTCTTGTAATGTGTACTAATTGATTTGGATTTCTAATAACTCATTTTGCAAGCATGCTGTAAAAGCATCGCTCACTTCAAAGTTTTCATCTACCGTTATTGCTGCATCAAAAGCTTCACCTAAAGACCTACTTGTACCCTGTAGAGCCTGCATAAGTGCAACTTCTGCGATAGAAAGAGAGCGGGCTTGCACCGCACCTTGCAAACGCCATAACATTATAAAATCCTCAGTAGAGGATTTAGTTACAACGACATCATTATTATTTGTTTTTAGCGAAATCCATTCAAAAAATGCGCCTTCACTCACACTAAGTAGCAGTACGCTGGGGTTAAGCTTTACATTAAGCTCAGTAAGCTCAGTACCTTGTTCCATTAGTTGAGTAACATATTCTATAGTTAAAGTTTCAGTTGAATCAGCGCTCATCAAACTCATTAGCCACGCGTAGTCTAAATGCGCAATATCAACTAAGTTCATATATAAATCTGATGCACTTTGCTGATTTACAGTGACTTCAAAAATATGTTTATTTTCAATTTCACCATCTTTAATCAAATCTGCAACAAAGTCTGGAAAGCTTAATCCGTATCCCACCAAAGTGCCCTGCTCTGGTGGAAAACGGTCAACATAAAGTCGTGCCATTTTACGAAAGTTCTCACTACCTACTTTTTTTTCACACATAGGAAAGTTAGCTATTAATGCATCAACGCAGCCTTTATAAAACCCGTTTCTATACACAGCTAATCTTTTAATGTGCGAAGGATTTTCGCAAAAATGCTCCATTGCACTTGGATCGCCCGTTCGCAAATAGCGAGTAAAAGCATCAATATATTGATTGGTACTCATTGGCGAACCACTTCTTTATGAGATATATTTAAGCGACTTTGTGACTCGCTTTGATTCAAATAGTTTTGCGCAGTTTCTCGCTCGCTCATAAGCTCTTCAAACGATGGAATATTAGCATCTCGCTCAACAAGCACTGGTCGCTGACCAAATATCTCAATTGCTTGTTCTAGCAAATCCCATACAGGAGTTGCCACCGGTGCTGCATGGCTGTCTATCAATAGTGACTGACCAAGAGCTGGATCCGGATCGTGCCCTGCAATATGAATTTCTCCAACAAGCTCAGCGGGGATCTGCTTTAAATAATCAAGCGCATCAATACCCGTGTTTTTACTACTGATATATAAGTTATTAATATCGATCAGTAAGCCACAACCAGAGCGCTTAGCCGCCTCAACTAAAAACTGAGGTTCATCCATATCACTTATAAAATCTAAATAGTTACTTGGGTTTTCTACTAAGATTGACCGACCTATGCCCGTCTGGTAACAATCAATCCCATTAATTAAAGATGCAAGAGCGTCTTGTGTGCGAGGTAAAGGCATTAAGTCTGCAAAATATTTACCCTCAGACTTAGACCAAACTGCATGCTCAGATACCAGTGCTGGTTGAAACTCATCAATCAACGCTTTAACTCGTTTAGTATGAGCAAGCATGGCTTTATGATCAGAGCCTAACGAACCACCAACACCATGAAAACTAATATCAAAATTTTCACGTACCGCTCTCAAATAATTTAACCGAGGTCCACCTGCTACAAAATAATTTTCTGTATGCACTTCAAACCAAAGATTATTATTTGTAACTGGCTGTTCTACTGGTAAAGCTAAAATGTCGTCAAGATGTTCTGGCTTTAAACTTAGGCCGGCACCTAATTGCTCCCCAGCAACAATGTACTGGGGAAAACCTGCTTTATTAACCTTCAAGCGAGCCTTTACCATTAGGAGTTACAACTGATTCACATACGCCTTTAGGTGCATATGTCCATGCGTTAGCTTGGAAGTCTGTAGTTGAAGTGCCTTCACAACTCGTTCCTGCACCTGCTTTACAATCATTTTCACCAGCTAAAGCAATACCAAAACATTTATCTTTACGACCGCGAACTTTATCACCAGCTACCCAGCCTTTAAATTGCTCTTGTACTTTTGCTGAAGCACCTTCTGCAACTGTTAACTGGCTGTTAGGACCAGCTACTGCGCCTGCACTTAATACTGCTGCTGATGCGCCAATTAATAAAGCCGTAGTTAAATTTACTTTTTTCATTTGTATGCTCCTGATTAAAATATTTTTTCTTGTTTTATCAATGGATGCGAATAAACATCCACATTCTCATAAACAAGTACAATAAGGATAAGCGGTATCGCCGTTTTATCAATTTAATAGACCTATTTGCATAAAAATAAATTTCAAATTAAATTTCAAATTAAATTTCAAAAATATTGATAACAATAAAATAAAAAAGATCTCAACTTGTAACAAGTCCAGAGTAACGCATTGATATTTAAACACTACTTGCACTAAAAAATAACAGCAAAGTGAATAAAGTGTTAATTAAATATTTCAAAAAAAGTTATAGATCGTCAACTGCAGTTAAATTACGATTTAATCTGAACCCTAATTAAGAGATATATTAGGCTCTATTAACTTTTGAGGATTAAAATTTGTTCTTTTTCGAAGAGGCTTAAACGCGATGCGTAGTTTGTAGCTTAGTGAACTCTATAACGGCCCCCTACTCACGTCTCTTACCTACACCCGTGCAGACAACAAAGAGCAAATTAATTAGGTAGAAAGTACCAAAATGGCAGCGTATGTTTTATCTTTATGTTGTGGTATTGCCTATATATGGGAGCTAAAGTATAGGAGTATAGAACGTGAGTATTGAGGAAAACCCCGTATTTTATGCAGGGTTAGTTAAACATTTTTACCGAATTACGTAAGCGTTATAGGCTTAAAAATTAACTTGTCGTTTTTTACGTTGGTTATTAAAATAAACAAGTAACGCAATAACAATTAATATATAAGGGAAAGCAATTACCCACTTTTCTTCTAATTGCTTTTGTTTTTTATACCATGAAATATCGTAAATAAGATTCTGATCAATGCGTAGTTCGTAAACATCAATAGCACCTCTGTTTTGAAGTATGTTTAAAAACGCAGTCTTTCCAACCCACTCTTTTCGTGCATCATCACAATAAAGTGAATCGATACTCATCGGAATTTCATAAAATTTAGAATCATTTAATTTAACCGATGAAAAATATTCATTGTGTCGTCCTGAGCAACCAACATGGGTGACAACACCTGATACCTTTTCTAAATCTTTATACTCTGCAATTGGTATATCGGGTCCAAAAGAGAGCTTAAGTGATATTACAGCCGACACTAAAAATAGCGCAATAAGAGCAACTTTCGTTATTATCGACATCGAAACTGTCCCTCTGCAGTCTTTAAACGCGTATACGTAATAATTACACCCCTTGGTCTTTTAAATTATTTACTTCACAGCAAAAAAATGATTACTATCTATTACTTTACAACAACTTACCAATTTAAGTGTTGTACTATTAGTAAAGGATTGTTGAGAATATTATTACGCTATCTGCGTTATTTATTTAGCACCTTAAATTTTTGTACCGTATTTCTATCGGTGCCTCTCGATTTGGCTGCGTTTTACTGTGACTTGATACGGAGCGTCATCACCTATTATTAAAGCGGTATCAGTCCACTCAACGTTAGCCCAGCGAGAATATGCATCTTCTTTAGAAGTAACACTGCCTAATGCCACTAATTGATGATAACTGCTATCTCCGATGTGAACTTTGCAGTTAACATTATAAATATCCCCTTCTTTTTTTAACGTAACAACAGCAGTATAAAAACCTTTGCCGTATTTCCAATCAGGGCTTCTACTAATCAAAATCACATCTTCTAAGGAATACGTCACTGTACTTTGAAGTGCAGTATTAATAAATCTATACGCTAAAAATGAGTACGAAGTAGCTAATAAAATAATGACAATTAAGGCTAAACCACTCAATTTTTTAAAATTCATAATTCAAATATCTACCTTTATATCACTATAAAAAACCAGCTATAAAAACAAGAGCAAGCTCTATGCGTCACCTAAACAGTTAGGTTCACCATCAGTAACAGGCATAAACCAATATAGAGTTGCCTTAAATAGTAAACTTAAAAGTGCGATAGAAACTGTTAAAACAACTTCCACTTTGCTGATTTTTATAAATTTATACTTTAAAATCTATTATAAACCACCAAAAATTGAACTAAAATAACGGAAATTTTTTACAACTATTATTACCAAATTATTTATCTAACCATGGCGGTCTTACATAAACCACTTTGCTTGAATAATCTAAATCTTTAACCCAATATCGGTCTCTGCAACCAAATTTCCATAACTTAGCACCAGCATCCATTGTATTATCCGTTAGGTCATTGCTTCGTTCTAAAAATGGCCACATTAAATAAGTTGCAACTTCGTCGCATTTAGTAAGATGGATAGCCCAGTTTTTAAGAACTTCGTAGTGCTCATCATCATAAGGAAAGTACTCTATCCAATACTCAGTAATCGCTTCATAAAGCACACCAAAAAGCGTGTTAACTGAAGTACCTGGAATTTCTATATTTGAAGGGGCAATTTCAACTTTAAACCCATTGTCTATAAAAGTAATAATGTCGGCGTTGTAATCTTCTTCAAGCAAAATGGAGCGTAAGCTCGATACGTGTAAAGAAACAATACGTTTAAGCTCTTCATCATCACACTTAACGTAGTCTAAATTGGGTGTTTTATACCCCCACCCAGGAATAGAATCAGCATTGTTTTGTATTTTTGACAATCTCTTACGTATATCTTCGTGTTCATCAAAAACTGACCACGCAATTTCTAAGTCATCTTTATTATGAATAGCATTAAAGAAAAAATAATGGTCAATTTCATTTTCAATATCAATTGAATCAGGATCTTCACTATTTCGCTTTAGTATGTCTTCTAATAATTTTAGTTTTTGATTCATTAACATCTCTTAAAATGACTACTATGCAGGCAGGAGGACTTAAATGCTTCCTCGTAATATATTGATTTTAGGCTCAATACTATTCCAATGTTCTCCAACATATAACCGACAAGACATACGTGGAAGCAACCTTAAAAGCTTACCTTGTATTGAGTTATTACTTTTAACTTGTTTAGTTATTTCTTTTATTAACCATTGCTCGTTAAAGCCCGCCCATTCACCGGTAATGCTTAACAAATTAATTGATACAACTGGCGCTACTTCTTCGTACAAAATACTGCGTAGGGTTTCTATAGAATAGGGAGATTCAGAACAAATACGTATTATATAGGGGTAATTTAAAGTTACATCAGTGTCCAAAAACAAGTTTGCCAGCGCTATCCAAACAGGTTTTCTTTGTTCTATATCGCCGTCTGTAAAGTTCAATATGCTCACCTTATTATGCTAACTTGGCATTAAAATACCACCTATCACCAAATTCAACTAACATGCTTTTATAAATTTAACTCTATGTAAATAAAGTCTATATGTAAAAAGTAACGTATTCGTTAACAACAATATGGTTTATTAAAAAGGTATTATATGAGAGGCACTTAACGCTACGCTGAATGGTAAGTTTGGAGTGCAGCAAATGTGTAGCCATGATACAAACCTTTGTTGCATATTTACTTTGGCTCACCTTTCCAATACCTTTTAAATCTCTTTAATATAAAAATATAGAAAATGGATACGACAAAAATATAAATAAAAAGAGCGAACATCATAATAGCTTGAGTTTTAATGTAACCCGTAATAATAAACATACCGTAAATAGCAAACGCCCAGTACATAAAACCTAAAACTTCATCAATTAGTGTAAATTTAGATAGGTAATAAACCCATTTTTTTAAAGGCATAATAAATTTCTCATACATTAATTCAATTTATCTTTATTACGTTTTAGAATTACAAATATAAAGTGCATGCAAACAGCCATTTCCTATACTTAGCCGAGTACAAATAATGTGAGCTTGTAATGGTACAGTTAAAAAACTTGGCTGTAGTTAAAGTTCTACTTTATCATTCAAGCGAATGCATAAGATACTCAAACCCCGCATCAGATACATTACACTCAATCAAAATATATGCTTTTTCAACAACACAATAGTCTAAGGGCTTACCGTTCAATTGCTTTTCTTCTTGTAAAAGTTCAGCACACAGATCGGTCATTTTTTCTATAAACACTAAGATCTCTTTAGCCGTCGTTTCATTTGATATTTGATTATCTAAAATTGGTTGGATTAACTTACCTTTTTTAAGATGCTCGGCAAAATCAATGATTACGGTGCTAAGTGGCTCATAATTAACATTCATATTTTTAATCTCATACAGCAAAGTTTGAAATGGGATTTCGATTTTTTGATAGGTGTTTATTTTTGGCAAATAAATTTGATTATTCTGAACAAATAATACATACACTGAAAAATTAAATAGTGTGTTAGTTAAAAAATTTAAAACAAGTTCCTGAAATTAACTCTAAAGGCTTTAAGCATTTGGAGCCCACAAATTAAGAGTTTAGCATGACTGTCTTGTGAATTATTCACTGTAAAGACCAATCGGCAATTAGCTTAATTGATACGTGATCATCACTGCAGTCAACAGTTTCGATTAACTGCACCATTTCAACTTCTCTTTCATTTAATAATTTATCATCTTGATTATAAAGCCTAATATAACCAGATTCGTCGCTGGCAGAACTGCCAAGCATATGTACCGCTACACTCTATATCGCTAGCAACTTTAAATGTAAACTTTCGACCATTAATTATCATCTAAAACCCTAAGACTCGTGTAACACCGAAATAACCAGCACAACTAGTTATTAATAATTTAAACAACATATTAAGCTTACCAGCGTAAACCGTATTTTTTCTTAATTCTTTTATATAAATCAAGCATGCTTTCATCCTTTGCAAACCCTACTATTCCTATAAATACAAAACCACTCAATAGCACTAATGATATTACTAAGGTAAATATGAGTTTTAGCGTAATTTCCTCATTTGAAGTCAACACTATATAGATAATAAACAGCCCAAGTATCGCTGCCGAAAAGCAAACTACACGTCGAATAATAACCCAAGAAATTGCCATATATTTACGTAAAAAACTCGGTGAAGAAGTTCTATCCGGATAGATATACCATACGAATAAACAAGCTATTGCTATAACAATTAATATTCCAAACCAAAGAGGCATATAAAACCTTAAGTAAGTTACCAACGAAATTCAATGTCTAATTAATAAACTAACAACAACTTACTAAAATAAGCGGCGAAGAAGTACAAGCTAATTGATTTTTGTTTTTTTAAAGTCGGATACATTAGGATTTGTAACCTTTCAGGATTAAAATTTGTTCCCTCTATGGAGATTTAGTCGCATCTTGAGGCTTTGTAACCCAGTGACTTCGGTAACTGCTCCTGCGTAACGCTACATCGGCTCTGCATTGCCTAAATACTAAACACACTGCTGAAATTTAACCTCGAAAAATAAACAGCTCCTAATATTGCGCTAAATATATACTTGTCATTTACCTTCCCCTGACTCCTTAATGTCCTTTAACATGTGTTGATAATCTTGCGCTGTTTTAGGACCAATTAAACACGGGCTTTTTGAATTATTCTCACCTAAAGCTTTCTCCGCTTTTTTATGTATTCTGCTTTGCTCTCGAATAGATTCAATATTATCTTCTAATACTTTCAATATTTTTTCACTTTTATCCAGGTAAATTGTAACGTTCAAATTTCATTGCTCTTACACATTATTTTTCTACTTTAGTATTGGCCGGTGCATCCATAAAATGAAAACTCCCCCAAAGTAAAATCAAAAAAGCTAATGGAAAAAAAGCAACCAAAATACTATATTCGTTAATTTTGTCACTAAGCCTATAACACCCAAAAAACACTAAAGGGTAAATTAATGTACCCCATAAAAAAAACTGATTCATTATTCTATTAAACAAGGGTATATGAATATGTGAGTTACTTCCCAGCCCCATGAGGCTAGCAATAACTATAAATGGATATACGACTAAGGGAATCGCTCCAACAACTAACATAGCAATTCTAACAAACTCAGTCATATGATTAATGCCCTATATATTTTAAAAAACTAACGCCGTAACAAAGCGTGCATAACACCGAAATAGAATAAAGATTCAAATTTTAAGTAAATAAATAGCAAAATATTTGACTACAATTGTAGTGAAAAACGAATAGCAGCCAAACGTTTAGCGTCTGTTTTTATTGCTTTTTTTATTAGATTAACTACAAACTTTAATTTAGCTGTTTATGTATTCAAGTCTACATTTTTCAGCTAATAAATCGAAATTTGATATTTCTATGCACGCAAAATAATCTTTTACTGATCCGATTGTCTGCTCAATACTATCATGTTCATCGCATTCATATTCTATGGCTATTCCAATAATTTTTTTCATTATTTCATCCCAAGAATAACGTTTTTCTATGCTACCTTCCTCAATATCAAAGGATATGAAATTTTGTTGGTTAATGTCATATGCATAATGTATATATCCACCTATATCAGCCCAAAGTGGAATAATATCACCCAGCATATAGGCTGCTTGCTCCTCTTTATTAAGGAAATATACAACAGGGCAAGTAAAGTAAATATCTAATGGATAACTGAGTTTTTCATCAAGTACGTCATTAAAAAAATGAGGAATATTAAACTGTTTTATAAGCATTTTTGCTTTTTCAATTGTTAAGTAATTCATGATCAATATTTCCTATCGCAAGGTTGTAAAATAATCCAACAGCCTAAATTAAAAAACGAGCTACTAAAATCAACCCTAAGCACTTTTAAAGTATTTGGTAATGAATTTAGACCCCATAATACAGGCTATTTTTCTTAAATAAGCGTAATTCGACAGCATCAATATTTATTTTTATTAATAAACAAACCATATCCGAGTTCCTGCATTGGATCAATTGGTTACTATATAGTTACCTCGCATATAAAAGGGAGTTTAATCTAGTTTTTATGGGTGTTTTAGACGATGTTTAGGTAGCTTTATTACAACTAAAAAAGCACTTTTTAGCAGAGCGTATTTCGTAGTAGTTAAAATGTGTATTAAGCAGGGTTTTATATACGTTATTTATTATGAAGTAACGCGTGTTTGCTGTAATGCTATTGAATAAATTCAAAAATAGCTGCATTACTTGCCTTAAACAAACACGCTTCTGTAAATTTAATCTTTACAGATGAACACAATTAGTGAGTTAGCTTAAAATGTACTGTTATGTGTACTTTTAAATTTAGCAAAAGTTAAGCCCATCGTTGCACCAAAAGCAATATGTAACTCCAAGGTTAGCACAGGTGCCATAATCCCCATCGATAAGCCAAACAGACCAGCACCACTCATCGGCATAGGACCAATCATCATTAATAACCAAGCACCCAGACCAAAAGTAATACCCTTCATTACTTATGAGTTGCTTGGCAATAAATCATTTATAACTGAAAAAGCCACACCCCATGCTACCGAACCAATAACAAAGTGTAAAACCCAACCAACCATCATATTCGTTTGTGTACCCGTTTTTTCGGCTACCATATTGGTGATCATTTGCACAGGGTCTAACGATGGCATAATGCCAACGTACTTTTTCATCATCATTAAACCAGTTAATACCAATGTGCCTATAAACCCTGCAATAATACCTTTAATGATTCCAGATAAGCTAAACGACATAGTCATGCTCCTTTAAGTTAAGTTATTTAATAATTTCACTTTGCTTAAGGAGTTATATTATGGGTCACCTTAACATCAGGTAAATCTGCTTTCTCAACGAATCATTTACAAGTAGATACGACTTTTGCTAAACAAAGTCATAAATTAAATAAACGTTAGTTGCTGCAAGCAATTTTTAACGTGATTTTTGGGCCCATAAGCACCAATGACAAATTGGTTTAAATATAATCATAAAAAACTAAATCCTGTAATTTCGCTTTATCAGTATGTTGGTTTTCGTGACAATAATTGCGCATTTTTATTAGGTCATTTATTTAATCTAATTGAGAAATTCACCAATTAATTTTAAATAAAACACAGCTAGGTATTAATTAAATAAAGTAACGCCTACTTTTTCACGTTTACTGTTTTACAAACGTTACGCCTATCGGTGGTTTCCCTTCAGGTAGGCGAGTTGAGTGCATTTGCGATACTAGCCATTTACCATCTACTTTTGTAACCACTACACTTTCTAACCAAAACACGTCCATGCTCTTTTTTTCACTTTTAAGATTTGCTTGATTCCAATAATTAATAAAACCAGTATCGCCAACAACTTTCGAACTAATCACACTAAAATAGTTAGTTCTTGTAAACTCCGAAGGATTAACTGCATTAATAAAATCGTTAATAGTCCACACTTCACCGTGCTCTAAAAGTAAAAATGAATCATCTACTGCTGCGCGCATTTTATCGTGATCGATATTAGAAACAGCTAAAAAAAGGTCACTCACAGGTGTGAATATATTGTCTTCTTCTGCGGCTTGTATTGATGATGAAAATATAAATAATGCGATAAAGGTAAGTATTAATTTCATAGTTTATGTAATGTGTAATTTGCTCAATAGGTACAAGTGTATTTGAATAACTAAACATTCACAATTGAATTAAAACGAATACAAATGTTTATAAAAAGCACTATGTGTAATGCTTGTAGTGGTAATGCTCTATATTTGTTTTAAACAACAAAAAACGCCCATAAGAGCGTTTAAGTTTTTATTCGTTTGTGTATTAAATCAATTTTGGGTAGTAAATTTAACTCAAGCAGTTATTTTCAAAACTAAAAGCGTTGAATCTACTTATAATCAGCCACTTATTAACCTGCAAATTAGCTACTCTTCTAACCATTCAATTGCAGCGGTGGCATTTTCAAAATATGCCATTTCCCCAGATACAGCATTATTGCCTATTTTTGCGATATTTGATTGCCACTTTTTATTGCCGTAAATAGCGACCCTTTTCAGCTCATTGTTATGTTTTTTACCTAGCTTTAAGTCATCAAAAACACATTTAAAGCCAACACCTTGAAGTTCTATGCTGTCAATTAGTATACTTATTACGGGGTGTTTTACTTGCGAGAGGGCTGAATCAATCTTAGGGGTAATGTTTTTATAATCTTCGTGAGTAAGCTTACCAACAGCCTTAAACGTTAAAAAAAACTCACTGCCTTTGCCTTCAATATCAATCGATAAACCATGGTTTGAATGTGCCATCACTTAATCTCATTCTTCAATTAAGCTTTGAGAGTACGTTACATTAGATTAATGAATTATGAAGCAAATGAAAAAAACACTAAGGTTAAAGTAAAAAGTGAGCATGTAGCTCACTTTATATATGTTTAGGTTTAGGCTTATGTATTTTGTACACGAGAAATTTGGTTACTTACATCCGTTAAATGACCCGTTTTAAGCCATACTTTTGCGCCATTATTCCCCGCTTTAACATTAACAGTGCTGTCAATAGGCACTCTTAGCCAACTGTTTTTTACCAAAGTATCAGCTTGTTCATCAAGTGAGCCTTCAAGTACTAGCAGCTCAGCCCCACCTTGTGCATTTATTACCATGTCGGCGTTAGGTTTGAAAAGTAGTAAGCTTACTTCTTCAAAGGTGTCTTTGTATAAAGGCGTTACTGCTACATTTTTAAAATTAGAATGTGCCGCACTTTGCATTAAATCTGTTTGCAAGCGTACATGCGTTCTATCATCTGGCTGAAACTGCCATAATTTTACAAATATAATACAACCGTTTTTAGACCCTGGCTTATGTTTTGACTCAGGCGGGTTACGAATATAGGAGCCAGCCGGAAAGTCGCCATGCTCATCTTGAAATACACCTTCAAGCACAACAAACTCTTCGCCGCCGGTGTGTATATGCGGCGAAAACTCACTGCCTGGTGCGTAGCGAACAATCGTTGTTGCACGAGCAACTTCATCGCCTACTCTATCAAGCGCTCGTCTATCTACTCCAGCCATTGGCGATGCAACCCAGGCAAGTGTTTCACTGTGCACAACAACTCGTTTACTAAAATCGGCAGCAATTTTCATACTTAGCTCCTAACTATAATTTGGCTTAAACCTAAACTTATATGATTCTTAAATTGTAGTACTAAGCAGCAACACTTGGACGTTTTGCCACTTTTTCTTGCCATGCAACTAAATGTGTTAATTCACTTGGAATTGCTATTTGTGCAAACCCTGCAAATACAAGCCCTGCATACAATGTAATATCAGCAATACTAAATTGTTCACCAGCAACAAACGCTGATTGCTCTAGTACGTCATTAAAATAGCTAAAACCTTGGCGCGCTTTTTCACCTTGCTTTTCACCCCAACCTGCATTTTGATAAACTTCAAGATCTGGTCCTAAGCCATCAGTTGCATGGTGAAAGTATGTTGCCACAGCATCAAGCACCATAGATTCCGCACGTTTTTGCATCATATTAATAACTGCGCGCTCTTTTGCAGTTTTACCCATTAATGACGGACCTTCAAATGCGGTATCAATATACTCGGTAATAGCCGTACTTTCAGATATAAACGTGCCGTCATCTAGTTCTAATACTGGTACGCCCGCTAATGGATTTTTAGCTAAAAAAGCGTCAGTTCTGTGTTCACCATTTAATAAATCAACAGGTACAAATTCAACATTTGCAGTGGCATTTTTTTCAGCTAAAGCAATACGAACACGAAGTGGATTTGGGAAGTTTTCTACATCATAAATTTTCATAATTATCTCTTATATTTTTTGTTAAAAGTAAATAAAACGGCACTACCTACCTACCGATAGGTAATTTATATTACTAAACTAAACTTAAGTCAACGTTTAAATTTTTCTTATTTATAGGATCTAACTTAATTTATAATAAAATTAGTGTGTTGCTTAAAAATAAAAACGCTTGTAAATAACTACCTACTGGTCGATAATTTTATTATTGCGAATAGGAAATATTAAAATGAGTAAGAAAGAAGCTTTATTAAAAGCAGCTGAAAACAAGGTACGTCTTGGCGGTTATAGTAATTTTAGTTTTAGAGAACTTGCGAGTGAAGTTGGAATTAAAAGTGCAAGTGTTCACTACCATTTTCCTACTAAGGCTGATTTAGGTGCAGAGCTTGCGCATCAATATACTAATTCGTTTTTAGCTGCACTAGGTGAACCAAACGAACTTAAAGCGAGCGGTAAAAACCCGATAAATGTGTACACTCAACTTTTTAGAAGTGCATTAGTAACCGACAGAAAAATGTGTTTATGTGGTTTATTAGGAGCCGAAAGCGATAGCTTACCGGATAAAGTACGCCTTGAAGTAAAGCGCTTTTTTAACGAAAACCTAGCATGGCTTGCTGCTGCACATTTAGTTAATGGCGATCTAAACCCTACTCAATCGGCTATTCAAACTGTTAGCCTACTAGAGGGTGCAATGATGATAAGTAAAACACTCGACGATAACAGCTACTTTGAACTTGCAACTCAGTTAACGTAATAAAACTTAAATTTAGCGCACAAAAAAGCGAGCTATTAAATAGCTCGCTTTTTTTGTACTTAAAATAACGTAATAACTTACGCCACTTTTAGATATTACATTGCAGGTTTAACTTTATGCTTAGAATGCACAATAACTAACACAATTAAACCAAGTATAACGACTGCAGCACCAATTGGCTTATTTAAATCGCTTGATAAGTTAAGCCCTATTGCTGCAGTAGCAATATAAGACATTGTTACACCTGTTGCTATAACAGCTGGAATACTCGCAATCCAATGAAAAGCTCCACGGTCAAATAAGTACTTAGTTGCAAGCCATAGTACGCTTGTAGAAAGCAACATATTTGAGAATGCAAAGTAGCGCCAAATTAACGAGAAATCTAATTTAGTCATAAAGTATGCTATAGCTAGTATTGGTACAGCCACTAATAAACGATTACGTAAACTTTGTGGAATATTGAACGCATCAACAACCGTTAAACGTAATGAGCGAAACGCTGTGTCACCAGAAGTGATTGGGAATACCGCAACAGCAATAATTGCCATAATACCGCCAAACACACCTAAGTAGCTGTTAGCTACATGGTTAACAACTAAACCTGGACCACCTTGGTCAAGTAATGCTTTTAAGCCTGCGTAACCATCTGGAAACGCTGCAATACCCGCAAGTGCCCATACACAACCAACAATACCTTCACACATCATGGCGCCGTAATATACTGGGCGTACGTATTTTTCATTTGTTAAACAACGGGCAATAATTGGCGCTTGAGTAGAGTGAAAACCACTAATAGCACCACACGTAATAGTAATAAACAATAACGGCCACGTTGGTAATCCATCTGGGTTTGGTTCTAAAAAGTCGTGAGCGTGGTCGGCTTCAAAATAAGCCAAAAAGTCACTTGGAACAGGTAAATGAGGAGCATTAATTAATAATGAAATAGCAATTGCCACTGTCATTACAATCATAAGAGCACCAAAAATTGGGTAAAATTTAGTAATAATTTTATCAATTGGTAATAACGTAGCTAAAAAGTAATACGCTAATATAGCCACAACCCAAAAGGTGTTGTTTGCTAATATTGTACCTTCAAAAAAATCAAGGTTACTCAATAAGCCCGCAGGGCTCATAATAAACACTACACCTACAAAAAACAGTAGCATGGCAGTAAATACAAGCATAAAGCCTTTAAATACTACATTGTAATAGTGACCTGCGATTTCTGGTAAGCTTTTACCGTCTTCTTTTATACTCATTACACCTGAGAAGAAGTCGTGTACAGCACCACCTAAAACGTTACCAAGTACAATCCAAACTAGAGCAACCGGACCGTATAAAGCACCCAGTATCGGACCAAATATTGGGCCTACACCTGCAATATTTAAAAATTGAATTAAAAAAGCACGTACAGGATGAATTGCTACGTAATCAACACCTTCGCTAAAGCGTTTTTGTGGTGTATCAACGGTTGAATCCAAGCCTGCTTGCTTTTCAACAAATGGACTATAAAACTTATAACCCAGTATTAAAATAGTAAGGCAGATAAAAAAGATTATCATAAAGCACGTTTCTCTTTTTGTATGTGTGTTATAGAGCGCATGTGTGTCGCCCCGCCTGTTCAATCCGTGAATAATCAACGATCTTAACAAAGCGCCATAACCCAAACAATAAGACGTTTAGCTAATACCATCGGCAATGTAAGCTACTATTTATGCAATATGTATATTTAACAATCCACACAGCTTATTTTATAATCGCGTTTTATTTTAGACATAAAAAAAGCGATTTTACCTAAGGCAAAACCGCTAACACACAATGATTGGTTGTTTTCTACGTCTGTTTAAATAAACTTATAAAGGATTCATAAAATTACTAATTTGCTGATGCGTTAAGCTTGGTGTTGCTCCCGCGCTTTCGGCTACTATAGCGCCAACCGCACAAGCAAAATCAACAGCAAATTGAGCATCATCGTTACTACATAACTGATAAATTAGAGAACCTAAAAAAGAATCTCCTGCGCCTACAGTATCAACCACACTAATTAAGTAACCAGAGTTGTAATAGTTAACACCTTTAATTGTTAACAATGCACCGTGGCTACCCTTAGTAACACATAAATATTCTGTATTTGTTTGCTCTGCAATAAACGCTAAGTTTTGCTCAAGCGAGTGGTATTTACATCCCATTGCTTTTGCTATTTCGTAAAGCTCTTCATCATTTAATTTAACAAAGTCGGCTTTATTCATTAAATCTACCAGTGTTTCTAGCGTGTAATGCGGCGCACGTAAATTTACGTCAAATACTTTAAAGTTAGCTACATCAACTAGTTGTTTTAATGTAGCCAGCGATGCTTCACTTCGACCGATTAAGCTACCAAATACAAACACGTCGCTATTTTTAACTTTATCGAGTAATGCGTCAGTGAGTGCTATGTTATCCCACGCGGTATCACCGACTATTTCGTAACTTGCCGAGCCACCACTGTCGAGCGTTACTTCAACAGTACTGGTTTTTTTATCATTATTAATAGCAATGTATTCGCAGCTTACGCCTTTACTTTTAATTTCGCCTAAAAGCTCAGTGCCTAACTCGTCGTTACCTACTGCACTTATCATGTCGGCTTTGATGCCTAATGAGTTAATACGCACACACATATTAAGCGGCGCACCGCCTAAACGTTTACCCGAATCAAAGCAATCCCACAACACTTCGCCAAAGCAGCTAACACTTACGTTCTCGCTTGATTTATGATTAATTAAAATACTCATTATTAATTACTCTTTTGATCAAGCACAGCTTGCATAATGGTTTTAATTTTGCTGTTAGGTGCATACAGCGCAGCAATCGATTTTTTATACTCAACAGTAAAGCTGTCGTTATTTTCAAGGTCGCCAAACAAGCTGGTTAACTTTAAAAATGCACATGGGTCAACAACGGTTTCTTGTGCGTATGCATTTAGCTCTTTATACATAGCATCTTGAATATCAAGTTTAGCGCCGTTTTCACTCACGCCTTTATCGCTGTACAAACACCACGTTGCAATAACTAATGCTGCAAGTGATACATCATGACCCTTTACTAAGTTTTCGTTTATTGATGCAATTAAAAACTTAGGTAATTTTGCTGCACTTTCAGAGCAAATACGCGCTAAACCATCTTTAATATTTGGATTAGAAAAACGCTCTATTAACGTGTCTTTATAAACTTCAAGGTCAATGCCCTCTAGCGGTTCAAGTAACGGGGTTACTTCTTTATCCATAAATGCACGTAAGTAAGTAGCAAATAATGTGTCTGATACCGTTTCGTCAATAGTGCCATAGCCATGAATAGAGCCAAGTAAACCAAGTACCGAATGCCCTGCATTTAATAAGCGAATTTTCATTGTTTCGTATGGTGTTACATCAGTTACAAACTGTGCACCTACGGTATCCCAATTTGGGCGACCGTTACAAAACGAGTCTTCTATAACCCACTGCATGAAAGATTCACACGTAATTGGCCACTCGTCGCTTACGCCGTAAGCTTCTACTACGTAGTCAATATCACTTTTTTTAGATGCTGGCGTAATACGATCAACCATTGCATTTGGAAAAGTAACATTTTGTTCAATCCACTCGCTTAATTCTTTATCTTGCTCTTTTGAAAAAGCTAAAAGCATTTTACGTGTTACGTGGCCATTGTGCTGAATGTTATCGCAAGACTGCACTGTAAACGCGCTTAAGCCTTGCTCTTTACGCAATTTTAAAGCGGCAGTAATGTAACCAAACGCTGTAATTGGGTCGTTCGGGTTATTAATGTCGTTAATAATGTCTGGATTGCTGTAATCAAACTCACCCGTTACTGGGTTAAAGTTGTAGCCACCTTCGGTAATAGTAAGCGATACTACTTTTGTATCGCTGTGTGCTAACTTATTAATTACCGCTTGTTTGTCTTCTGGTGCAAACAAAAAGTCGATCATTGAGCCAATAACTTTATTATCAATTTTACCGTCTGGGTGTCTTACCGTAAGGGTATAAAGGTAATCTTGCTGCTTTAAAATATCACGCAGCCCACGGTTACCTTCTAAAAGACCAACACCACAAATGCCCCACTGCTCAGAACCTGGCGTTTTTAAAAGCTCGTTAATATAAACGGCTTGATGGGCGCGATGAAAGCCGCCCACACCAATATGTACAATGCCCGCTTTAAGTGCGCTACGATCGTACGTTGGTGTATCAACATGGCTTGGTAGTTGAGCCAAGCTCTGCTGGTTTAGCCCTGTTACAAGAGCGTCAGTGTGTTGTAATTGCGTCATAGTGCGGCCTTACTCAAACAAAAAATAAAATATAAATTATGATACGAAACTAATATCTCAAACTGTATTTACGATACTGTATTCAATACTTTATGGCGTTTCAACGACCAGTAAGCAGTTACAAAGTAAATTACAGTACAGATAAAACAGATTATTTCGAATTGCGATTTGTTCGCACCATACATGCTCATTGTGTCGCTAAAGAACATGACTTGGCTGGCAAATACAAAAATAACAATTAACGAAATAGTAGAAATAGCATTAAGCACCTTACTAAACATAGAGCTATCTATTACCGGTTTTGGTAAATCTTTAGCTTCTGTTGCTTGGTACTCTTTAATTGCTTTTAACTCTTGCTCGTCGGCAGCAATTTCACTCGTATAGTCTTCACCTGCACCGTATTTTTTAGCAAGTAAAGTGTAAATAACGATTGTGAAAATCCACGTAGGAATAAACAAGTAGTAAAATGACATTACATCAATGGCGTTTAAACCAAAGCCAAACACAAGCGCTAACGCCCAAGATGCTATAGCCGGTACGCTGCGGGTAATGTTTTTATATTTAGCCCAGTAACGTGTTAAACCAATTTTAGGAAACAATACGTGCTCAGCAAACACAATGCCGCCTACTGGTACAACTAATAAGCCTGCGTATGTTAGTAGCGGTAGCATTTGTGAAAATACAAATGGGAAACACGCAATAATCACCGTAACAACACCCACTATAGCGGTTGTACGTTCACGTGATTGATTTACAAATATAGATTGTGCTGCAAGACCAGCGCGGTAAAGGTTTGCGTTAGCTGTAGTCCAGCCAGCAATTATTACAATAACAAATCCAGTCCAGCCTAATGCATGGTATGCAACATCACCCGGATCAAGCGATGAAATAGTTGTTTTAAGTAATACAGCAACACCTGCGCCCATAATACCGGCAGAGATCCACGCTAAGTAATGACCAAAAAACATGCCCACACCAGAGAACAAACCATAGCTTTTACGTTTAGCAAATCTAAAAATAGCCATGTCAATTAAACCAAAGTGAGTGATTGAGTTAGCAGCCCATGCAAAACCAATTACTTCTAGTAAGCCAATACCTTTTTCGCCATCGGCATTTGTACCGGTCCATATGGAGGAGTCTCCTATGGTCATAAAGTCACTAAAGCTACTTAAAGATGTTGAGCCTAAAACATGGTTAGAAAGTTCTGGGAATAATGCGAACGACCCGGCAATAAATATAACAAATAACCACGGTGCACAAAGCTTTGAAAAGTCAGCAACCGTCGAAAAACCATACATCGCAACAAACACAACAATAGAGCCTACCGCTAAAACAATAGCCACAAACCAAAAGCTATTAGGGTACCAATCAAGTTGAGCAGGTATATCAAACAAAAACCGCACGGCCGTGGAGGATACCGTGATCATGGCGGCCGATATAACACTAAAAATAACCACATTAGCCCAGTTATAGAGCTTGGTCATTGAGTTACCAGCAATTTTGTTTAAGTAATTATATAAACTTAAGCGTGTTTCTACTGCTATAGGAGCCGTAATAAGCCACCAAGAACACATCGCTAAAAGGTTACCTATTAGTAAACCAAGTAGAATGTCGATGGTTGAAGCACCTAATGCAACAAACGTTGCACCAATAACAAATTCAGTAGCCGCAACATGCTCGCCAGCATATAGCCCAGCAAAATGTTTCCAACCGTGTAATCGGTTATTAGCAACGGGAAGCTGCTCTTCGTTTACATCTTTAAATGATTGTGTGTGTGGACTCGTTGCCATGGTATTTCCTATTGTTAACAGCAAAGTATTTAATACCTAAATACAGCGCCTTTTATAATTTAGTTATAAACGCGTAATTCCTTAATTTGTTTTGTTATTGTTAAAGCAATAACTAACAACGCTTATATTTTGCTACTTATGAACCAGTCAGTGTATGGCTACAAATAACAATTTTAAATGACTGTAAATTTACAGTGTTCTTTATTTCATCAATATTTAAAAATCACTACTTTTAAGCATAGGGTAAGTATTAAAAAACTGTTTCCAATGCGTTAAATGAGCAACATTTGGGTAGGCTTTATGTACATGATTAATTGCCTCTTGCATATGTTGCCCTCCGCTGTAATGCAGCACTTGCATATTTGCATCTATTGCTGCACTTACACCGGCTTTACTGTCTTCAATCACTAAACAATGTTTAGGTTTTACACTCATTTGCTTAGCTGCATGTAAAAATAAATCAGGCGCTGGTTTACCGCGCTTTACTTCACTGCTCGTAAATACTGTATTACTAAAGTATTTACTTAAACTTACTACGCTCAACGCCTTGGCGGTGCGTGCTGGGCTGCTGCTTGTAGCAATACAAATAGGCACAGCTAAATTCTTTAGTACATCGCTTATACCATCGGTTGTGGTTAGCGATGTTTCAAATTCGTTTAAAAGAGCTTCTCGGTAATCACCTTCAAAACTCTCTGGGAGAGTGACATTAAATGCGTTAGCTATTTTTTGGCTTACTGTTTTAAAGTTACACCCTAAAAAATGTTGCTGTACATAAGCACGATCAATATCAACGCCCTTTTCAACAAGCATATTAATTAATACTTGAGCACTCAAAATTTCGCTGTCTATTACAACACCATCACAATCAAATATTACAAGCTCAATTTTAGTGTTCATTTTGCCACCTTATAAATAATAATTAGTTTAACGACTAGTATAACCAGTTTAGTAAAACTATTTTGGTGCAACCCTCAATGATGAGCATAAGCCCAGCGATTGAGCATATTCCCTTTATTGAATTGATATGTCAACACGTTGTAAGTATAAAACGCACCAGCTTGGTGAAAATACACGCAATTAAAATTAAAAACCTCTGTATTTAATCAATTTTATTAATATGCATATCGACTAAGGTCGTAGTACCAAAATTGGTGTTAACTCTAAACATACACCTGTTAAATTATTTCATCTGTTTTTCAAATCAGACCAATCTAATTAATCAGTTTTACCGAAGTTAAAAAAATGAATACTATCGTTAACAGATTAACAGCCAGCACCACTGCCGGCACTTTTAAATAGATGAGGTCGACAATGAATACTCAAATAAACAAAACAAAATTAACACTAAGTGCACTAGCACTTGCAATGGCATTACCGGCAAGCGCAGCGACTACGTTAACTAAAGACAACGGCGCAGCTGTTGGCGACAACCAAAATTCAATTACGGCTGGCGAACGTGGCAGCGTATTACTAGAAGACGTACAACTAATTCAAAAACTACAACGCTTTGCACGTGAGCGTATTCCTGAGCGTGTTGTGCATGCTCGTGGTACTGGCGCACACGGTGTGTTTGTAGCATCAAAAGAGCTAGACGATTTAACAATTGCAGCACCGTTTGCACAAGCAGGTAAAGAAACTGACGTATTTGTTCGCTTTTCATCAGTAATTCACTCTAAAGGTAGCCCAGAAACACTGCGCGACCCGCGTGGCTTTGCAACTAAGTTTTACACAGACCAAGGTAACTGGGATTTAGTAGGTAATAACTTACCTGTGTTCTTTATTCGTGATGCAATCAAATTTCCAGATATGGTCCACTCTTTAAAACCATCTCCGGTAGATAACATTCAAGATCCTAACCGTGTATTTGACTTTTTCTCGCATGAACCAGGTTCTACACAAATGCTAACGTGGGTTTACAGCGACTACGGTACACCAGCAAGTCTTCGTAAAATGGACGGTTGGGGTGTACATGCATACAAAATGATTAATAAATCGGGCGATGTTAAATACGTTAAGTTTCATTGGGTAAGCCAGCAAGGCATTGATAACCTTGACTCAAAAGAAGTGGCAAAAGTACAAAGCCAAAACTTTCAGCATTTAACACAAGATTTATACACTGAAATAAACAGAGGCAATTTCCCTAAATGGGATCTGTACATTAAAACGCTTGATCCATCGCAACTTGATGACTTTGATTACAACCCGTTAGATGCAACAAAAATGTGGTTAGATATTAAAGAAACTAAAGTAGGAACAATGACGTTAAACCGTATGCCAACTAACTTCTTCCAATCTACGGAACAAGTAGCAATGGCACCAGCAAACATTATTCCTGGTATTGAGCCTTCAGAAGACCGTTTATTACAAGGTCGTATGTTTTCTTACGCTGATACACAAATGTACCGCCTAGGTGCTAACCACCAGCAATTGCCAATTAACCGTGCAAAAGTTGAAGTGGTTAATTACAACCAAGACGGCGCAATGAACTACGGTAACACAACAAGCAATGTGAACTACCAGCCAAGCCAAGAAAACGTAGCTGAAAACCCAATTGCACGCAGAAGTAATACAGAGCTTAAAGGATTTGTACAACAAGCAGCAATTAAAAAGCAGCAAAACTTTGCTCAAGCAGGTGTTTTATACCGTGGCTTTAGCAAACAAGAACGTACAAACCTAATAAATAACCTAGCGGGTGATTTAGGTAAAGTGCAAAACAGTAATGTTAAACACAAAATGCTTAGCCACTTTTACAAAGCAGATACTGAGTACGGTACACGCTTAACAAAAGCTGTAAAAGGCGACATTAAAGTAGTTAAACAGCTTGCAGCTAAATTGTAAGTAGCTAGTTGAAAACAATAGTTCCAACTAAACAAACGGCTACATAAGCAACCACAACCATGAGGAAGAGAGTAAATCTCTTCCTCTTTTTTAAAGGTCATTTTTATGCGTAACTTATTAATTATATTTACCCTACTATTAAGTTTTGGCAATAGCGCTTATGCTCAATCAACTGCTACTACACAAAATACGAATACTCAAACCTCAAGTGAACAAACACAAGATCAGGTAAAAGAGCAATACCAAAGCTTATTTGCTTATTACTTTGCTGCAGCACGTACTAACGATACCGATGTAATAGAGCAATTTGTAGATGCTGGTATTCCTATCGACAGCTACAACAATAAAGGCTACACCGCGTTAATGATTGCTACTTACCATGGTAATAAAAAGTCGGTTAACACACTTTTACACTTAGGTGCTAATGCCTGTTTAGAAGATAACCGAGGTAACACAGCGCTTATGGCTGCTATTTTTAGAGGTGAATTTAGTATAGCTAAAACACTTGTATCACTTGATTGCGATAACGCGCATCAAAACAAAGCAGGTCAAACAGCCGAGCAATTTGCACAAACCTTTGGTCAACAAAAAGTTATTGAATTATTAGCACAGGTAAATAATGCAAAATAAACTGCACGCAACAAAAAGCCCTAAAATAATAGGGCTACTTTATTTATTAAAATTTACTGCTTAATTTTAATAGTCTGTCTTACTACTTAATTAATACATGTTAAAAACGATACGTTACTGAAGCACCTAACGTTTGAGGATTCACTACCGCAACATAACCCGTTGGGTAACGACCACTTGCAGGCTCAACTGACGTAAATGCTTCTTCATCTAATGCATTATTAATAAAAGCACTCACCAACCAATGATCGCTGTTATAGCTTATTGTTGCACGCGTAATTGTATAACCTCCGGCAACACGCTCTTCTGTATTAGTTAAATCGCCATAGTAATCGTCTACATAATTAGCGCTCACATTTAACTTTAAGCTATCAGTAAACCAATGCGATAAACCTAAACTTGCAGTTAGCTCTGGTGCTGAGTTTAATTCGTTACCCACTGCATCTGAATAAGTCGCTGATTCATCTATTTTAGTTTTTAATAAACCTAGCCCTGCATGTAACTGCCATTGCTCACCTAGCATGCTATATGCTTCAAGTTCTAAGCCATAGCTATGCGCATCGTCAATATTAGTGATTTTTCGACTTGAGCTTAAGGCTTGATAACCATTAAAGTTATTGTAAAAAATATTAGCACTAATATTTAAATCACCATTATTTAGTACGCTACGCGAGCCTACTTCATAGGTATTTACTGATTCTTGCTCGTAGTAATAGTATTCTTGTGCAGCAAAATCTAAGGCACCACCACCAGCGTTATAACCACGACGAGCACTTGCCGATAAGGTAGTGTTATTAGTTACTTTATATTGAACAGCTACCGTAGGTAGTTTTATCGTATTAGAATTATCTAATTGCTCAACTAATCTGCTGCCACCAAAAGCCATATCAAAATTACGAAGTTGTTCTTCACGCTCAACTCGCAGCCCCGCTGTTAACGTAAGCTCATTTGTTAACTCAAAGCTTGTTTCGCCATAAATTGCTTTAGAGTCACTACTATCGTCACCAAAATAATTGGTTGCACCAACGCTTTTAAAGTCTTGTTCACGGTCAAAATAAGCAATACCTACAAAGCCCGAATAAAAATCACTATTTAAGCCAAAGTTTAACTTACTATCAATTGTGATATTTTTTTCATCCATAAAAATATCAGACTCAGCACTGGCAAGTGCCTCATATGCTTCGAAGCCCCAATCATAATCCATATATGCGAGTAATATATCGAACGAAAAGTTATCATTTATTTTATAGTCAATATTTACCTGAGTCGTGTCTGACTGGGTATCCATATCGCGCTGAAATAAAGGTACATAGTCAAATGGCTCATCGCCTTCAAAATACTTACGACCTGTATTACCCTCTTCACTGTAGGTAGAGTAAGTTAGCTGTACAGCTAAATCTGTTGTTGGGGTATACAGTAATTTTGCACGCGTACTACTGGTATTAAGCTGATTTAAGTTTTTATCTGTTGGATTGGTTTCATGTATCGTTGGGTTGCTAAAGGTTTCACCATTTACATATTGAGTAGATAAACGAAATGCTAGTACATCCTCAATTAAAGCCCCTGAAACAACCGCGGCTGTATCAAGATAACTATCTTGATTTCTATACCCAACGCGTACAGCACCTTCAAAATCTTGTGTTGGTGCTTTGGTTGTCATATAAACTGCACCACCAATGCTATTACGACCATTGCTAGTTGACTGCGGTCCACGGTATACCGCTATTTGATCTATATCCCACAAACCTGTATCACCGGTTAAATCAGCTACAAACGGCTGACTTACACCATCAACAAGCGTTGATACTCTTGCTTTAGAGCCACCACTAAATGAGTTAAAACCTGTTGCACCACCATTACCCGACACACCGCGCATGTCTGGCACGGCTCCAGTAAGTACCACTACATTTGCCATTTCTGCCAAAGCTTCTGAAACAGAACCTAGTTGTCCATTTTCTAATAGTGACTTATCTACCACTGCAACCGATGTAATCGTATCTTTGAGTGACCTTTCGATTTTTTCGCCTGTTACAATAATTGTATCTATTGATTCGCGACTTGTTTCATCAGCAAATGCATTGCTTTGAGCCAACAATAAAGAGCTTGTAATCAGTAGTGAAAGTTTATTAAGCTTAAATGAAGCTACCACAGTTATTTCCTTTTATGGATAGTTGTTTTATTTTTCGAAAAAATAGCATAAACACACGCTTGTTGCAATTGAGTTTAGTTATCATTTAGAATAGTAACATCATTAACAAGTGTTTTAATTTATGTTGCAACTTACCCTTTCTCTTATTTTATTTACTGCTATATCCCTGTTTTATCTTAGTAACCGCCACCAACGACTTCTAAGCAAACCCATTAACAAAAGCTGGCGCAAGCTCGCATTTATCCTTTTTGTTATTGCAATACCATTAGCCTTATATGTTTTTTCTAATGCGGCAGCCGTATTTTTTATCATTTTAATGATAATGCTCGCTTTAATAATAATTCCGCTCGTAAGCCTTATTAAACACAAGGAAGTAAAATAATGTCATCTGCACAAAGGCAAAAAATAAAACCAACTTGGCTTGGTAAAAGTTTGGCTGGTTGTTTTTTAGGGCTAGCGCTAGCGTTTATTCTCGTTGCTTTTTTTGCATGGTACGGAGCGGGAGGCATAGATGCGCCCGACAAAGTGCAATTTAATATGTGGATAATACCCATTTTATGGTTAACTATTTTTAGCTTCACCTACCTGTTTAGTTCAGCAAAAAATGCTTGGCTGACACTTGGGGGCTTAAATATAACGCTATATAGTCTATTTATAATTTTAAGGAATTGGCTATGAGAGTAAGAGCCGATATTTTGCGTACCTACCAAGGCGTGCATACATGGACAGGAATAATTGCAGGTTTAGTACTTTTTATAGGTTTTTATGCTGGTAGTTTAACCATGTTTAAACACGAATTAGCACAGTGGGCAAACCCCGCCAGTGCACCAGTGACTAAACCACACACTAACAATCACCAAATATTAGTTGATCAAGCAATAACTAAGTACCCTGAGCAAATGGGTAATGGTTTTTCTCTCGATTTATTAACAAATCAAGCGCCACTATCTTGGTATAGCCAAGGTAAAGAGCGCGGGATGAAACTTGATAATCAATTACAGGTACTCTATCTAAACCAGCAAAATGATCTTGTAATACAGCAACAAAGTGAGAATAAACTTGCAGATTTAATAGATTACTTACATCGAACCGCAGGGTTTGCAGGCGAAATTGGGCACGACCAATCAGGCGTATATATACTCGGTATAGCATCTGCGCTGTACTTTTTAGCATTGGTGTCTGGCGTAATTATTTTACTACCTACGCTTGTAAAAACCTTTTTTGCGATTCGAAAAGAAAAAGGCGCCAGTCGCTTTTGGCTCGATAGTCATAATTTAGTTGGGATCGCCAGCTTGCCTTTTCATTTAATTATAGCGTTTACTGTGGTGGTATTTGCATTTCATGATCTGGTTTATGATGGTCTATCAGCATTTTATGACGATAAATCCTTTTTTCAACGACCTGCCCCAGCAGCACATAATTATCATATTGCAAACTTACCAAGCATAAATAAGCAGCTCCTAGCGGCAAAAAACTACGCCCCAGGTTATGAGCCAGTTCACATTACATTTAGTCGTTTAAATACAAACAGTCCGACAGCAACATTAAAAATGAGTAATAGCAGCGCTGTCGTTCGCGGACCTGATACCGACTACTTATTCTTACACCCCTATACATTAGAAGTACTTAACTCAAGCTATCCGCAAGGAGATGATGGTGTTTGGGGTAATATAGTAGGAAGTTTCTTTTCACTTCACTTTGGTACTTATGGAGGTGAATGGGGACGTTGGGGGTATTTTGTTATGGGGCTACTTGGCGCATTCTTATTTTACTCTGGTAACTTATTATGGCTAGACAAGCGCTTTAAACAAGATGCCAACAAACGAAGTACACGATTTATGGCAAATTTAACAATTGGTGTTTGCTTAGGGTCAATGATTGCAGTGGTTGCCACTTTATTACAAGCTAAATGGACTAACCAATATATGGGTAACGCAAATTACAGCTATCTCTATAGTTACTATTTGGTATTTTTTGCCTTTGTTGCTTATACCTTTTTTAAAGGAACTCACCACGCTAGCTATTGGGGCCTAATCGGCATTGCATTTTTATCTGCTGGAATGGGGGTTTCAACACTTATACAGGCTTTATTAGCTGATGATTTTTTAAAATATTATCAAAGCGGTTTTGTTGATATTAGCGCTGCAGTATTTGCATTAATATTTTATTATTGTGCAAAAAAAGTTAGAAATAAATCAGTAAGCTATGCAGTTATACCGGCAAAATTATAAAGAAAAACTTAATGAGGCGTATTGCACGCCTCATTAAAAGTATAAATTTAGATTTAAAATATAAACTATTAAATATCAGCACCTTAAAAGAGTTAACTAAAATAGATTAGTTTACTGTGCGTTTAGGCTTTTCTCGCGTTACAAAGTAGCAAATTAGCGAGCCCACTGTTACCAGTACTACCCCTTGCCAAAACGAAGCGCTCAGTGAAATAGATAAATACAACGCCGAAATAATAGTAGAGAACACCGGTGTAAAGTACGAAAGCGTACCCAACAGCATTAAGTTACCGCCAATAATAGCTTGATTCCACAGTGCATAACCGCTCCCCACGACTACACCAGCTAATAATAACGTCATGCTTGAGCTGAGTGAAAACGTTAATGGCGCCTCATTACTAAAACCATATTGCCCCCACAAACTCATTGCTGTAACAGTAAAAAACAACGTAATCGCATTTTTACCATTACTTAACTTTTGCATTACTACGCAATAAACAGCCCATATAAACGCCGCTGCTAATGCCATTAAATAAGTAGCTGGATTATCAGCAAAGTTAGTCGTTAGTGTATCCAACGACATTTCTTGATCGCCGGTAATACACCAAGCAACCCCTAAAAAGGCAACAAACATACTCGGATAAACCCATAGACTTACTTTTTTGCGCCCTACCATAATGGTTAATAAAATAGTGAGAGTGGGCCATAAATAGTTTATTACCGCCATTTCCATGGCCTGATGCCTATTATTAGCCATACCAATAGAGAGCGCCAAGCACACCTCATAAAATACAAATAATAAAGTACCTATTACTAAATAGCGTTTAGAAAACCCTTTTAACTTAGGTAGCCCCATAACAAGTATTAAAAACACAGCACTTACTGTGTACATAGCTGCTGCGCCACCAATAGGACTAAACAACTCAGACACATCCCTAAGTAACGCAACTAAGCAGCTCCATAGTAATATTGCAGCTACGCCATAAAGCGTGTATTTATTTTTGCTTAAAAAACCCATATCAAACCTAAAGTACTACTTATAAATTTGCAGCTAAACTAACAGCAATTATTTAATTAAACAATTAAAGTTAATAGCTTAACTCTCACATTTCTTTTAATAATCACCCTTTTTAGTAATTGACCTTTTGGTCAGTAAAGCTACAATCAATCAATACGTTAAACACGCAAACTCTATAATGACCACACAAATAAAGCCAAATAAAAAAGAAGTTACACGCGAGAAAAACCAAAAATTAATTTTAGATGCCGCCGAGCAATTGTTTTCGCAATTAGGTTACGACGGAGCAAGTATGAGCATGGTTGCTAAAGAAGCGCAGGTGCCAAAAGCTAATATTTTGTATTACTTTAAAAGTAAAGATGGTCTGTACGAGTCTGTGATCGACCGCATAATAGCTAATTGGAACTTGGGCCTCGATAACGTCACAATTAACGACGATCCAGCTACCGTGCTTTATAACTATATTAAAAGCAAAGTAATACTCGCCGTAAATCAGCCAATGCAATCTCGCTTATTTGCCAGTGAAATACTGCGCGGTGCACCTTATTTACAAAACTACTTTAGAACCAATACCCGCCCTTGGGTTAAACAAAAGGTTGATGTACTTCAAGCATGGATGGACGCAGATAAAATGGATAAAGTTGATCCCTACCATTTGCTCTTTACTATTTGGTCTACCACCCAATATTACGCCGACTTTCAGGCTGAGGTTTTACTCGTAATGAACAAATTAGAGTACGACGAAACCGATGTGGCACAGATTACGCAATCAATTGCCCACATAATTTTAAAAGGTATTGGTCTTAAAATACCTGAGCAAAGTGAGACTTAACCCATGACATCCTTTACTACACCCGATTTATTTGACGATCATCGCGATAACGTACAAGTAGCAGACAGCGGCCTTTACCACTTTGGTAAAAAAACCACATTTTATGGCAAAGTAGTTACCGTTACCTGCCCAGAAGACAACTCTTTTGCCGCCGATATATTGCATGAAAATGGTGAAGGTAAAGTATTAGTTATAAACGGGTTTGCGAGCAAACGCTTTGCGTTTATAGGCGATATTATGGCTGAGCGTGCCTTAAGTAATGGCTGGGAAGGCGTAATAATAAATGGCTGTTGCCGAGATATAGAAATACTCGCCACGATGAACTTACCTGTAATGGCGCTAGGCTCTACACCGCGTAGTACCTTAAAGCGCGGCTTTGGTGATAAAAACCAAGTTATTACCATGCTTAGCACCACCATAGAACCTAACGATTGGGTTTACGCCGATATTAACGGTTTAATCATCAGTAAAACGGCCCTTATTTAGCACTCAAAACCATATAAATAAAGACCAACTTGGTGCACCTTCGCACCAAGTTGGTTTGTTTTAACTCATTTTAGTGTCACTATTTTTATAGCCCGCATTTATAAACCTCATACAACCCACCAAAACCTGACCAATTGGACAGGATTTTAATTTATGGCATTCCTCTTGCTTAGTCTAAACACGATAAAATCAAAACTACCGATTAAAAAGCGGAGTTATACCAATTGCATTAAATTAGTGATCTATTATAACGCGAAGAAAATAGCGTAATAACAAGGAAAAAATTATGACATATAGTTGTTCTCTATGAATAATTTTTAACGAAGTAAGTGCGCTATTTAATCCGATAGAATGATCATGTTTTTAATAAAATTGGTATTCATAACAATAATAACCAGCCCGCTTTTTAATCACTCTTAACTTAATAAGTAAGTACTTGGTCAGTTTTATAATAATGAGCTGCAAATGAGTGATAAAAAAAACAACAAAAGTATATTTTGCAATCACGGTTCTACCCTGTGGCAAACAAACCACTCTGGTCTACTTGCAAACAATCGCTTAGCCGTAAAAGATGTATTTGCAGTAAAGGGCGAGCGTAACAGCGCAGGCAATCCACATTGGTTTAAAACAGCTAAACCGGCTCAAAATACGGCAAGCTCGGTTAATAAGCTCATGACCGCTGGTTGTAACTTTATAGGCTTTACCCACACAGACGAACTGGCTTATAGCTTAGAGGGTAATAATATACATTATGGCGCTGCGCAAAATCCTAAATTAAAAGGGCATGCTTGCGGTGGTTCGAGTATGGGTTCGGCAGCAGCCGTGGCTGCTAACTTAGCCGATATTGGCTTAGGTACCGACACTGGCGGCTCAATTAGAATACCCGCCAGCTATTGTGGTTTATATGGCATAAGGCCAAGCCATAACGTGATTGAAAAAGACGGCCTAATACCGTTGGCTCCCCCTTTCGATACCATAGGTTGGCTTACCCAAAGCGCCGAGCTATTAAGCAGCGTTGGCGATGTATTATTACCACAACAACCTATTAATAAAGTAAATACGCTGGTTATGTGCGAAGCACTCTTTGAACTCGTTGACCCCTCTTTACAAGCCCCACTGGGTAAGCTTTTAGAAAAAACCAAACCTTATTTTAATCATCATATCGATTTTAAGCTCCCCAAAAGCAGCCTGCTAAGTGAGCTTGCCGATACCTTTAGAATATTACAAGGTCGTGCGATTGCTAAAACGCACCGAGACTGGCTTGAACTCCCAGATCAGCTTTCTCATTTTGCGCCAGCAATTGCGGCACGTTTTAATATGGCACTGGCTTTAACCGAGCAAGAAGAACAAGAAGCATTAAAAATACAGCATGAGTGGCAAGCAATCGTGGCTAATAATTTAGATAAGCACAGCTGTTTATTTTTACCCACCACCCCCACAACCGCACCTAAATTAGGCGCCGACACAAGCGCCTTACGCATGCAAATTATTACACTTTCGGCAATTGCAGGGCTTAGTGGCTCAGCGCAAGTGCATTTACCGCTGGCTGATTTAGCAAATGATCATCCGTATGGTTTTTCATTAATGATGACCCACGGTAACGATAAAAGCCTACTTGCTTGCGTTAAGCACCTAGCTGCACACTTTAAACAGGACACACCGGCATGACCACACACAACATTGCATTTACCGCGTCTCATTTTTCGGCCACTGAGGCGGGTATAAATATACTAAAACAAGGCGGTACAGCTACCGAGGCTATGGTAGCGGCTGCCGCTGCTATTAGCGTTGTGTATCCACATATGAACTCAATTGGTGGCGACAGCTTTTGGCTTATCGATAACCCAAACCAAAAAACGCCTACCGCTATTGACGCCTGCGGTCGCGCAGCAACTAATACAACGGCGTATAACCCGCTCACGCAAATACCAGAGCGCGGCGGATTAAGCGCACTGACCCAAGCGGGTACAATACGCGGTTGGCAAAAAGCGCTTGAGCTTGATGAGCACGCAGCACTGCCACTTTCAAAAATTTTAGCGCCTGCCATTGCGCTTGCTCGCGAGGGCTTTACCGTTACAAAAAGCCTACAAGCAGGCTGCGAAAAATTAGCGGCGGTTGAAAATACCAATGACGCGTTTAAAAACCTTTACATACCCAATGGTAAGCCCTTGCAAGCGGGTCAGCATTTTAAAAACCCTAAACTTGCAGCAACATTTGAGCACTTAGCAAAACAAGGTTTAAACGCATTTTATGAAGGTGCACTTGCCAACTCATTTGCCGCTGATTTAGCCAAGGCAGGCAGCTCGATTACCACAGATGATATTGCAAGTACCCAAGCCGAAGTAGTTACCCCGCTAAATGCAAACCTAAGTGGTATTGACTGCTACAACTTACCCGCGCCAACACAGGGCGTGCATTCGCTGCAAATAATTGGTGCCGTAAATAAGTTAAAGCATTTAGCTAAAACCGATGCCGACTGGACGCACTTAATTGTTGAGGCAACTAAACAAAGCTTTACGCATCGCCCTACTCTTTGGGCTGATCCTGAAATATTAGGGGATGATTATAAAAACGCACTAACCGATGATCGCTTAAGCGAACTTGCTAACAATATTGATATGAGTAAAGCCAAAAAGTGGCCATTTAACGCAGAGCCTGGCGATACAGTGTGGATGGCTGCAAGAGATAAAAACGGGCAATTAGTAAGCTTTATTCAAAGTATTTACTGGGAATTTGGCAGCGGGATATTAATGAGCGAAGGCGGCTTTGTGTGGAATAACCGAGGTTTAAGCTTTAGTTTAAGCAATGAAGATATTGATGCGAGTAACAATATTAACGCCCTTGCCCCAAATAAAAAGCCTGCACACACACTTAACCCTGCAATGGCAAAATTTAGCGATGGTCGTCGCCTTGCCTACGGAACAATGGGCGGTGAAGGCCAACCACAAACCCAAGCCGCTGTTTTTGCAGGTTATGCATGGCGAAATAAGTCAATAAACCAAGCAATTAGCGACCCTCGGTGGTTACTTGGAAGAACATGGGGCGATACAAGTACAAATTTAAAAATTGAAGAAAGTTTAGCGTCTCATATAGAACATGAATTAAATCAACGTGACCACGATTGGGTAAGCGTTGATAATAATAACGAGATGATGGGGCACGCTGGGGCTATTTTAGATACACCTACAAGCCTTGAAGCTGCAACAGATCCTCGTTCAAATGGACGTGCAACAGTAACTACAGCAGGAACACAATGTCAGAAATAATTAACCAATGGCCAATAGTAGTGGCCTTAATAGCAACCGGTATTTTTGCTGGTATTTTAGCAGGACTATTTGGCGTAGGCGGCGGTATTGTTATCGTGCCTGTACTGTACTTCCTGCTACAAGGTTTTGGCGTAAGCCCAGAGTCGGCAATGATGATAGCAACCGCCACATCACTTGCCACTATAGTACCTACCTCGCTTTCATCTATTCGCTCGCACCATAGCAAAGGCAATATTGACCTTGCTCTAATAAAATATTGGGCACCGTTTATATTAGTTATGGCGGTTGTGGGTAGCATTATTGCTCATACCGTTCGCGGTAACGCATTAGTACTCATGTTTGCCTGTATTGCTATTTTAGTCAGTTTAAACATGTTATTTAGAGCCGGCGCACCTGCACTTGTAAAACAACTACCTGGTAAATTTGGGCAAGGCATTATGGCAAGTATTGTAGGCGGTTTGTCGGTCATGATTGGCATAGGTGGCGGTACTATTGGCGTACCTATGCTAAACGCATTTAACGTACGCGCACATGTTGCGGTAGGTACTGCGGCCGTTTTTGGCTTATTAATTGCGCTACCTGGCGTAATTACCTTATTAAGTATTGGCACAACGCCAATCGATGCTCCCCTAGGTACGTGGGGGTTAGTTAACCTCCCGGCCTTTTTTCTTATTATTCCGCTAACTATTTTATTTGCGCCTATTGGCGTAAAAATTGGTAGTAAGCTGGATCAAAAACAACTAAAACGCGCTTTTGCCGTTGTCTTAATGATAACCGGTATACGCATGCTTATTCAGACTCTGGGAGCCTAAACATGTTTAATAACACGCAAGTTCAAACCTTAAACCCACCACAGCGTTTATTAATGGGACCAGGTCCAATTAATGCAGATCCCCGTGTTTTACGTGCTATGTCGGCGCAGCTTATAGGTCAGTACGACCCTGTAATGACCGGCTTTATGAACGAAACCATGGCGCGCTATCGCGAAATTTTTAAAACCAAAAACGAATGGACCATGCTAATAGATGGCACATCGCGCGCAGGGATTGAAGCCGTGCTGTGCTCTATTTTGCGCCCAGGCGATAAAGTATTGGTGCCAATTATGGGGCGTTTTGGGCATTTACTGGCTGAAATAGCAGAACGCGTTGGCGCAAAGGTGCACACAATAGAAGTACCGTGGGGCGAAGTATTTACCCCCGAACAAATCGAAAAAGCCATTGTTGATGTAAAACCCCATGTACTTGCCATGGTACAAGGCGATACATCCACCACCATGAACCAACCTCTTGAGCATATTGGCGATATTTGCCAAAAGCACGATGTACTATTTTATTGCGATGCCACCGCATCTATTGTGGGTAACGAACTTCCTGCCGATGAGTGGAAACTCGATGCACTTTCTGTTGGCCTACAAAAGTGTTTAGGCGGTCCTTCTGGGTCAGCGCCATTAACACTAAGCGACAAATGCGCTGAGTGGATCCAAAAACGTAAAAAGGTAGAAGCTGGTATTCGCACAGCCGATCATATCGACGGCACAGAGCCCTTTGTGCGCTCTAACTATTTTGATTTAGGCATGATAATGAATTACTGGGGAGAGGAGCGCCTAAATCATCATACCGAAGCCACCAGCATGCTGTATTGCGCCTCAGAATGCGCCCGCATAGTAATTGAAGAAGGCGTAGATAACTGCGTAGCGCGCCACAAATTACATGGCGATGCCATGCTAACGGGCATTCAAGCACTGGGCTTAAATGTATTTGGCGATTTAACGCATAAAATGAACAACGTACTGGGTGTTTATATACCCGAGGGCATTAATGCCGATCACGTACGCGGACAAATGCTAACCGATTTTGGAATAGAAATTGGCACCTCGTTTGGACCACTTCATGGCAAAATTTGGCGTATTGGCACTATGGGCTACAACGCCCGAAAAGATACCGTACTACAAACACTTGCCAGCCTAGACGCTTGCTTGCATGCCAATGGCTACAAAGGCCCTAAAGGCGAAGCCGCCATTGCCGCCCTCGCTCACTATAAATAAAAAAAGGATTTAGCATGACGATTGTAAGCCCCCTTTTAAAGCCTTTGTTAAACAAAGAACTTGCTGATGAATACGCAACACGCGCTTTATCTCGCTGTAAAACCCTCAGCACACTATCGCAAATGCAAGGTGGCATTCACCGTGTGTACTTATCAAAAGAGCACAAAGAGTGTAACGCCGTTACTGCATCATGGATGGTTGAGGCAGGCATGCAATCGTGGCAAGACGAAGTGGGCAACCTTTGGGGGCGACTAAAATCATCAAACCCACATGCTAAACGTTTAATTATAGGATCACACCTCGACACAGTTCCAAATGCAGGTGCGTTTGATGGTATTTTAGGTGTACTACTAGGGATAGAAATTGCAGCACTTGCAAATAAGCTTAAGCTCGACCTGCCCTTTCATTTAGATGTAGTGGGCTTTTGCGATGAAGAAGGCACCCGCTTTGCCACAACTTTAATTGGCTCAAAAGCCCTCGCTAACGAATTTGACCCACAGTGGCTAAACATTGAAGACACAAACGGCATAACTATGCGCCAAGCCATGCTCGACTTTGGCTTAAACCCCAACGACTACGCAAAAACCGCACTAAATAAAAGCGAATTACTAGCTTACTGGGAAACTCATATAGAGCAAGGTCCGGTGCTCGAATCGGTTAATCAGGCGTTAGGCGTTGTAACGGCCATTGCAGGGGCAAAACGCGCCATGATCACCCTAACAGGCCAAAGCGGTCATGCAGGCACTACGCCTATGAATTTACGTCAGGATTCGTTAGCAGGCTGCGCCGAATTAGTAACCGAAATTGAAAAACTAGCAAACAATGCTAAAAATGGCGAAGTTGCAACCGTGGGGCAAATACAATCTCGCCCCGGTGCAACAAACGTGATTGCAGGTAAAACAACCATAAGCCTAGACGCACGTGCACAAAGCGACACCGATCTCGCTAATTTACTAAGCGCCATACAAAGCAGCGCTCAATCTATAGCAAGCAAACGCAATTTAACGCTTGATTGGCAATGGACGCATGCCGCCGATGCCGTTGCGTGCGACACCACTATTCAACATTTATTCACCAATGCATGCAAACTCAATAACCAAGCATCGCCTTCACTTGCCTCAGGCGCTGGGCACGATGCAATGGCAATCGCTCCTATTTGCCCCGTTGGCATGTTATTTATACGCAGCCCAGGCGGTATAAGCCATCACCCAGCAGAAGCGGTTATAGACCGCGATGTAACAAAGGCACTCAGTGTAATGTACAGCGCGCTCGTACTTTATGTAAAAGGGTTTGAGTAATTTTAAGCAAGGGAATAGCTATAAACTTTATTGATGAGGTACTTGGTTGTATGTATTTAAAATAAAGGCACTTATTTTAAATACATACATAAACAATTATATCGCTAAGCGAGCAGCTAGGCTTCTCAAAGGGTCAGCTAACATTACTAGCGCTAAACAAAACATGATTAAAAACCCGCTTTGTTTTTTTCTGTTAGGGTGTTTTTTTACCATTAAGTAAAGCGATATAATTACTGATATAAAAATTACAAACATGAACCAAAAGCCTAAAAACAGCTCAATCACATCTGCAATACCATAAGGCTCATTGGGCTCTAAATACATAGAGTTATAAAAGCAATAACGAAATAATGGCATTAATATAAACGATATAAGATTAAGCCATACTAAAATTTTAATGATTCGCATCCTGCTAACTTCTCCCTATGTAGTAATCAACTAATTACCTTGAGTACAATCAAAAATACAACCCAAAGTACAACTCACCAACTTAGTGATTAATATATTTTAGGGTCATACACAAGCCGATGAACTAAACTCTCTGTGACCTCGACCTTCCCAACAGCGCCAGCTTTGTCTTATCTCAATAAATTCCCACTCATCATTATCAGTACGATGTATTTTTATGTCGTATCGATAACCACTTACGGAGTCATCGTCGGGCACATCATCGTAAATTATAACCACATCGTAATAATCTTGGTGGCTATTTTTACTTATAGATATAACGCTATTTCTGGCTTTTTCCATAAAGAAAACATCGGATAAAATGTAATATAAATTCTCTTGGTTAATAGCACTAGGTATAGCGTTTAATCGTACATTATATTCATCACGGTTTATTAACTCTGAGCTTTCAGCAGCTATAAGCAATAGATTTTTGGGTTTGCTATTTCCTTTAAACGAATCACAAGACGTAAGTAAAAGTGATAGGTAAATCACAAAAAATACTTTTATCAAAAATCCTTTTTTATACAAAGTCATTGCTAGCTCACTATCATCATTCATTTTTAATGAACTTTAAATTGAACATAAGAGATTTTTTCAAAATAAATCATTACTACAAGCTAAATTAAGTTTGCTAGTGTGCTGATAAACGAAGCAGTCAACCGTATATGCGCATTCTTAAACAGCTTACGTTACGTTTATTGTGCGGTTCTTTGTTCAGCTAAACTTAAACGTTTATGTGAGCTGTAAACATACTGCTTTGCGTTATTTATAATTAAATATGCATCTATTTCTACAGAAATTAACGTTGAAACTGGATAGATTTCTAAAATGCCAATATCGCCAATACTGGCAGATAAAAGCGCTATTTTACGATTTGCAAAAAAACTGGCGTTTTGATCACGAATATCACCATTAACATACAGCTTTATCCCTCTAATCCATGAGTTAACAACGTTAATATCGTGCCCTTTAACTTTGAACTGAAACTCTTTTCTCATCTTAAAACTCCATTTATTGAAAACATATAACACTTTGCCAAGCACTAATGAATGGCTATAATTGCGAGTAACAAGCTAAAATCAGCGAGTAAATAATCAGCTACTTAGCCATTACGTTTTTTGCTAGCCCCTTGCCAAAGATAGAGTCTGTTTAAATACATTAAAACTAAAACAAAAGGTATAGGAAGAATTAGCAAGACAGAAATTAAAACATTAGGAGTGTCTGGTGAATTAACTAATGTAAAAACAATAGAAGACAACCCAAAAAACAAGCCCCATTTTAACCATAAAGGTTTCATTGTTTTTGCACTCTTCTCAAGGGAATTATTTAATAACTGAGCCGCTGAAAAAAAACCAAGCCCTCCTGTAACAACACTAAAAACAATACCAAAAAATCGAGTGTAGTCACCTATAAACAGCAATATTATACTAAAAATAGACCCATATATTAAAAATAAACCAGGGACAAAAAACACTAATACAAAAATTATAGTAAACAATGTCTTCATAAGCTTTCCTTAGCAATTAACGGGGTGTATTAAGCCTAAAAGTGGTTTGTCATAATTTGTGGCACTCTCTACGGCTTAGTTTAAAGTGCTTCTTATATTTTACGTTAGAGCTACGATTATAAATATTAAAACTTGAATTTAGCACAATACTAATAATGCGCAGCTCCAATAAGGTGTGATTTTTTAAGTTATCTATCCCGAAATTAATGCAGGTAAAACGATCCAAAGAGAAAAAAACCAACATCGCAATACTCAATAATGCCTCACGGTTATTTTAATTATTCAAATTCAGTTAAGTAATAATGCAATGCTCTGCCTTGATATTCCAATAAAATAAGCAATACAATAATCACAAATGGCAAAAAGAAAAGCCTGACCCTGACGAGCTACTAAAAAGTCAACACACTCTTATACTATATGAGCAGGCTAATTTTAAAGAGCTCCACCCATAACTTTGCCCTTTTGAAAATTTTACTCTCATACTTACCAAATGATCTTCATTTCTCCACGACAGGCCATTTTGAATCAAACTCGGTGTATTCCTATGAACAGTTACATTTGAAATATGCTCGTCGTGCTCAAATATCAGAGATTGATTTCTGTTATAAAACAAAACGATAACTAACGCCTCACCGAGTATTGCTTTAAGCCCTTTTACTAAATTACTTTGTGGTGCATTAACAAGTTGATAAGCAATTTTATCTGAGATGAATTCTAAAGCTTCTCGATGATCTAATTTATTATCTTTAAAATCTTTTTTTGCCTCATCAACAAGTGAGGAAAGGTGCCTCTGATCGAGATTAAAATAAGTTGAACTCATTATTTTACCAACCCCCGGATTTTTACAGATAATTTCTCCCGTATTTTTAGCCATAGCTTTAAGCGAAATAGGCTCAGTAATATATTTTCCAGACACATTAAGCAAAAGCTCTAAATCAGCGGTATCTAATCGGTTTTTTAAATAGTTTTCAGGAACTAGCTCTATTGATTCGATAGTGTGTGACCCATACTTATCGATGATAAAATTAGCTAATTTTTTAGTAGCTTGTACCACCGATAAAAGAATATCGTCTAGATCTTTATTCGGGACATTTTTCGCATATGTATTAAGCATATTAATGAAATTATTTTTATCAACTTGCCTTATAGCATCATTATCACTGAGAAACTGGAAATAAAAAATGGCTTCAGCACATTTTCCAATGGCATTGCTATCACGGGATTTAATGTCAATGAGCATCCTGTTAGAGATAGCATTTTTAAAAAGTGAAATTGAATTTCTATTCTCCGAAACTGTAGTGTCTTTATCTGAGGATTTTGCAAAGCTGGTCGCCAGCTTGATTGAACTTGTAGGGTTACTTTCAAACTTAAAGCGAAGTAGCAGTGTTATTTTATCAGAGGTAATACCAAGAGAATTCATCCCGACTTTTGATATACTGACCTTTTTGATGCTACCAATTTTAACTAAAAATTCTTCTACTCTGAGCAACTCGTCATCTCGGTATCGTGTGACTACATTGAATGAGTCAGTCATAAATAAAGTATTAAAAGCACTCTCAATTGAGCCGCTATTACTGTTGTACTCTTTTAAAAATAAAAAAAAGCATTTCTCTCTTAATTCATAAAGTAACCGCGACCGATATTTGTCTATGTTTTTTTCGAATTTTGAGTAGTTACATCGTACAATTTTCTTTAAATCACGAATCGACATTAAAGGATCAGGTTGTACACCCACAGTGGTAATAATACCTTCTAAGTAATCACGATAAACATCCTCAAAATCTTTATTAAATTCAGTTTGTAAATCTAAAGAGCCAAAGTATTTTTCAATAAAACTTTTCGCCCCTAAATTTTTAGGCTGTATGTGTTGATTATTTTTTATTTTGTATAAGTTAACTAATACAGTTTCGCCTCCAGGTTTAACTAAAGTTAAATCTGAGTGTTGATCTGGTCTTTCATATTCAAACTTGCTAATTACGGATTCAAATGTAGGCTGCTTATCAATAATATATAATGCTGTCGCGCCACTAATTGAACTTTTATCAGGCATTAATTCTCCTTGTAAATATTCATTTAATGCTTGAGCAACTTTAATTACATGCTTGTCACCAATCTGCCTTGGTTTATAAAAGTGCATAGTTTAATTTCCATTAAAGATAATATTACTACTGAAATTATGCTCAATGAGATAATATTAAGATGAATATACTCGTTATTTTCTAACTTGTTAATATTCATATCAAGGTATATTGTTATTCAGGGTTGTCATCCAGGGCAAGAGCATGAAAAAACACTATAAATTCAATACCTTTTCAAGATAAGCTGTACTGCGCATCGCTTTCTTCTGCTTTGCTGGCATACCTT